>CAZSPS010000387.1:0-4476 GCA_964608875.1 uncultured Ectothiorhodospiraceae bacterium | reverse complement strand
GCCGTCGGGGTCGAGGATGAAGACTTCGCGCAGTCCGTGCGCCTTGTCCGCCGCGCCCGCCAGCACCACGTCCCCGCGCGCCCGCGCCGCCGCCTCCGCCGCGTCGGGGTCGGCGTCGTGCACGCGCAGCTCCGCGCCGATTCCCCGCGGGTCGCCCGCCGCCAGGCTGCCGTGCAGGGGGTGCTTGTCGTAGGTGTGGTCGGCGTGCAGCATCCACTCCACGCCGCCGTGCCGCAGCATGGCGAAGTCGGGGTCGGAGTACACCGGCTCCACCCCCAGCACCTCGCGCGCGAAGCCGAGGGCGCGGGGCACGTCGCGCACCAGGAGGTTCAGGGTCAGTCCGCGGAGCGAGCGCCCGTAGGCGGCGGCCGGCATCCACGGGTCGCCCTGCCGAAGCTTCACCGTCCGGGTCTCCCCTTCGTTCCCGCCCCGCCCTCGCGCTGGCCGATCCTACGCGAAGCCCCTGAACTGATCGTCTCGAAAAATCCGACCGTCAACGCAACGAGCACAGGAACGGCTTCCGCAAACGGGCCGGGTCCGCCGTCAACCCCGGAGTCCCTGCACGAAGGACGCGATCGCCTCGCCGATCTCGTGCGGCGAATCCTCCTGGATGAAGTGGCTGCCGCGCACCGTGACCTCGGTCTGGTTCTTCCAGCCGCGGCAGAATTCGCGCGGCGCGCCGGTCAGGATCGCGCCCGGCTCGGCGTTCACGAAGAGCTTGGGCACGTCGCTCTCCGCGAGCCACGCCGCGTAGTCCTCGACGATGGCGCAGACGTCGGCGGGCTCCCCCTCCACCGGGATCTCGCGCGGCCAGGCGAGGGTGGGTCGGCGCGACTCGCCGGGCTCGCGGTAGGGGCGCCGGTACACCTCCATCTCCGCTTCGGTGAGGCCGCGGAGCACCGAACCCGGCAGCACGCGCTCGACGAACACGTTCTTGCCGAGCACCATGTCCTCGCCCGCCTCGGAGCGGAACCCCTGGAACACGCGGCGCGACGCCTCGGGCCATTCCGCCCACGTCACCGGCCGCACCAGCGCCTCCATGTACACGATGCCCTGCACCGCGGCGCGGTGGCGGTTGGCCCAGTCGAAGCCGAGCGCGGAGCCCCAGTCGTGGACCACGAGGACTACGTTGCCGGAGGTGCCCTCCTCCCCCGCCACCCCGAGGGCCGCGAGCGCGGCGTCGAGGTACTCGCGGTGCTCGACGAAGCGGTAGCGCCCGGGGCCGGAGCCGTCCAGGGGCTCGGAGCTCCCCATGCCGACGAGGTCGGGCGCGAGCGAGCGCCCGAGCGTCTCGGTGTACGGCATGAGGTTGCGCCAGAGGTAGGACGAGGTCGGGTTGCCGTGGAGGTAGACGATGGGGTCGCCCTCGCCCATCTCCACGAAGGCCATCCGCTTGCCCAGGACCTCGACGTGCCGCTTCGGGTGTTCGCGTGCGGAGATCGCGCGGGCGGAAGTGGGGGTCACGAGCCCGCCCTCCCGGTGAACTCGGGCTTGCGCTTGGCGAGGAAGGCGGCGACCCCCTCGCGCCCGTCCGCGCCGCGGGCGTTGGCGGCGATCTCGCGCGCCTCCATCTCCATCTGCGTCTCGAGCCCGTTGGCGAACGTCTCGCAGAGCAGGCGCTTCACCGAGCCGAACGCCGCCGTCGGGCCGGCCGCGAGGGTGCGGGCGAGCGCCGACGCCTCGGCTTCGAGGGCGTCGTCCGCCACCACCCGCGTCACCAGCCCCCATTCCAGGGCCTCGCGGGGGTCGAGCCGGCGGTTCGTGAGCATCAGCTCCTGCGCGCGCCGCATCCCGACGATGCGCGGCAGGAACCAGGTGGAGCTGCTGTCCGGGGAGAGGCCGGCCGCGGTGAACGCCATCGCGAACGCCGCAGACTCGCCCGCGAGCACGATGTCCGAGCACATCGCGAGCCCGAGCCCGCCGCCCGCGGCCATCCCCTGCACCGCCGTGACCACGGGCGCGCGCATGCGGGCGAAGCGCGAGAACGCGCCGTGCAGGTACACGGTCATCTCCTTGACGAGGGGGCCGACGTCGCCACCGTACTCGGCGAAGAAGCGAAGGTCGCCGCCGGCGCAGAAGAGCCGCCCGGCGGCGTCGACGACCAGCGCGCGCACGGCCGGGTCCTCGTCGCAGCGCACGGCCGCGTCCAGCAACTCGCGGCACATGTCGAGATGCAGCGCGTTCGCGGCGTCGGGGCGGTTCAGGGTCAGGCGGGCGACCCCGCCCTCCTCGAGCGCGAACCGGATGTGGCGGTACTCCATGTTGCGATGGCTCCTCTGGGCAAGCGGGAGCGAATGGTACCGAATCCGGCGTTACCCGGAGGCGGAGGCAGGGGGCGCGTCGCGCTCGACCCACAGCACGTACATGCCCGCGAACGTCTCGGGGTGGTCCGCCTCGAACTCCGCGCAGCGCTCGAGCGAGCGCATCGACGGGTCGTCCGGGAAGCGCTGCCGGTAGCGCCGGCGCACGTCTGCGCCCGCGTCGAAGCCGAGGGGGCGAAGGCCGCACGCGGCGAGGGCGCGGGCGAGGTCCGGCAGGGTGTAGCGCCGCTCGTGGACGTGGAACACCAGGTCGCGGCACGCGCTCACGGTGTAGAAGTCGGCGCTCGCGAGCAGCCCCGCCAGCTCCTCCGGCCGGCTGCCCGCGTTCGCGTTCGCACACGTGTCCGCATCCGTGCCCACGCTCGCACCCCCGTCCGCATCCGTGCCCGCGTCCGCGCTCGCGCCCGCACCCGCGCCCGCGTCCGCGCTCGCCAGCACGTCGCGGCGGAAGCGCCGGATGCCGTCCGGCGAGCCGTCGCGGCCCGCGCGCCCGGCCGCCTCGCGGGCGGCGGAGACGAGGCCGCGGGCGGACTCGCTGTACAGCCCGAGCTTCATCAGCCCGCCCGGCGCGAGCACCCGCACCAGCGCGCGCATCCCCGCCGCCGGGTCCGCCATGTGGTGCAACACCCCGCTCGCCAGGATGACGTCGAAGCGCTCGCCCAGGGCCTCGGCGTCGAGCAGGTCGCCCTGTACGAAGCGGACGTTGCCGATGCCGAGCCGGCGGGCCATGCGGGCGCCGTAGGCGAGGCTCGCGCGGCTGAGGTCGAGCGAGACGACGCGCGCGCGCGGACTGTCGCGGGCGACGAGGAGCGGCTCGAAGCCGGTGCCGCCGCCCGCCACCAGCACCGAGCGCACGGGGACGGCGGGCGCGGCGCCGGCGGCGCGGTGCGGAAAGCGGCGCGCCAGCACCGCCCCGATCTCGGCCCCCGCCCCGGCTCCGGCTCCGACTCCGGCCCCGGCTCCGGTTCCGGTCCCAACCTCGGCTCCGGCCCCGGTCTCGACCTCGCCTGCGCTCCCGGTCCCTCCTCCGGTCCCGGCCCCGTCCCCGGCCTCGGCCCCAACATCGGTCTCGGCCCTGCCCCCGCTCCCGGATGAAGGGGCCGGAGCAGGCGGAGAGGCCGAGGTGGACGAAGCGGCCGGAGCGGGCAGCGGGGACGGGAGCGAGAGCCAGCGCGGATAGGGGTTGTCCTCGTACTGCGCCTGCACCGTGCGCGACACCGTGTCGCGGATCGGCGAGAGCGTGAGCAGCTCGAGAGCCAGGGCGCGCTCCTCGCGCGGGGCGTGCAGGGTGTGGCGGAGGAGCTCCGCCACCGGCGCCGGCCAGCCCTCGGCCGGAACCGAAGCGAGCCGGTCGGCGCCGGCAAGCCCGTGCGCGGGCCGGTAGAGCGCCACCGCAAGCAGGTCCGCAACGAGCCGCATCGGCTCAACCGCGGCCGGCTCGGCGGCGAGCGCCCGTTCCAGCCGGGCGGCGACCTCGGCGAGCAGCCGCTCCTCCTCCTCATCCTCGAACCACACGTACTCGTTGTGGAAGCACTGGAGCGCGAGCGCGGCGGTGAGGTCGATACCCGGCGCGCCGGCATCGCACCACGCCCGCAGGAGCCGGGCGCGCGCCCGCACGAAGAGCCGTTCGAGGTGGGGATCGCCGTTGATGACGCCGCGCAGGTAGCCGAGCAGGAGGTCGTCGCGGGCGCCGTCGGCGAGGAGCCGCGCCACCGCCGCATCGTCCGGCGGTGCTCCGTCCTCCGGTCCTCCGTCTCCCCGCATCCCGGCCGCAGCGGTGGAAGCGGTGGCGGGCGGTGCGCACAGGTCCGCGCGGAGCTGCGCTGCCGCGGCCGGTCCCAGCTCCGGCGGAACGCCCGCCTCGACGACGAGCCGGCGGACCTCGGGGTCGGCCTCCGCCGGGAACACGGTGGCGAGCAGGCGCCGCAGGGCCGTCCTCGCCTCCTCCGCCCAGCGTGCGCCATCCGCCCCCGCGCTTCCGGCCCCGGCGCCGGCGCCGGCGGCGTGCGCAAGCCCGATGGCGGCGCGGTACTCGCCGAGCGCCGCGCGCGGCTCGCCGGAGCGTTCGAGGGCGCGCGCCAGGTTCAGCCGCACCTCCGCATCGCGGCCGGAGCGGTCGCGGGCGGCGCGCAGGCTCGCCGCCGCCTCCAGCGGA
>CAZSPS010000386.1:0-3042 GCA_964608875.1 uncultured Ectothiorhodospiraceae bacterium | reverse complement strand
GAGATACATCACGGATACGAACGGCTACTCGTTCACGTCGCTGATGGGAATGCAGGTCACAGCCTTTGACGGCTCCTCCATCGGCCCGTCCTGAGCCGCCGGCCCATCCCCGCTTCCCGGCGGCGGGTCCTCCGCCTCCGGCCACTGCCCGACTCGACCCCGAACCGCCCGATGGCGTGACCGTCACTGCGGCGCGCCGCCTCCGTCGGCTCCCCACTTCCCGATAGCCCGTCCTCCGGTCCTTGGCCGGGGGAGGCGGGGGCTAGCGGGCGTAGACGTCGGCGTCGGGGTGGAAGGCGAACCAGGCGAAGGCGAAGTGGTCGCCGCGCGAGAGCGGGGCGAGGCGCGTCCCGGCCAAGGGGCCTTCCGTCGCTTCGCCGAGCAGGCTCCAGGCGGAGCCGGTGGCGGTGTCCACGATGCGCCCGCCGCGCGCCTCGAACTCGAGGGTGCGGCCGTCGTCGAGGCGGCGCGAGTAGGCGGCGGCCGACGGGATGAGGCGCGATTCTGCGATGCTGCGCGCGTCGAGCGGCGAACGCGTACCCTGGCGGCTCATCACCACCACCGGCTCCCCGCCCAGCTCGTCGTTGATCACCGGTTCGCGCGCGAACGCGCCGAACGGGTAGATGCGCTCCGCCCCGCCGGCCGCGACGTGCAGCACCCGCTCCATGGCCGGGAGGCGGGGGTCCGGCGCGCCCTGGAGCAGGAACGGCTGGGTGGTGGTGTCGTAGCCGACGTAGGGGTTCGAGCCGTAGGGGCGCACGTATCCGGTCTCGCGCGACAGCACCGTCGCCTCCGGGAAGGCGGTGCGGAAGTCCTCCCACGAGACGATGCGGGCGGGCAGGCGGAGCAGCGTCTTGCCCGCGTGCCGGCCGACGATGGCGGCGCCGACCAGCTGCTGCCACCAAGTCTCGCTCTGGCGGTCGTACATCACGAGGTCGCTGTTGCGCAGCCGGCCGGTGGTGCCGAAGTCGAGGACCTCGCCCTCGAAGCGGCGGTCGAACACGATGGCGGAGTTGCAGAGCGGGCAGAAGGTGACCGCGATCGGTACGCCGCCCAGCTCGTCGTTCGCGATCTCGTGCCAGATGAGGACCTGGATGGGGTAGGCGCGCGCCTCACCGCCGATCTCGACCGCGATCACGGGCTCGTCCGGCGCGAGCCACTGCGAGGCGGCGGACGCCGGCACGTGGCGGGGCTCGTCCACGGCGGGGATCCCGTCCCGCGGCGGGCCGCCGGACATGATCTCGGAGAAGTCGACGGTGCTGCGCTCGAAGTCCGTCTTCGGGAACTCCCCGACGGGCGGGCTCTGCGCCAGTGCGGCGGGGCCGGCGGTCAGCGCCGCGAGCGCGAGCCCGAACGCGGCCGGCAGGGCCGTCGCCGCGGGAGCGGCCGGAGCGGCGCCCCGGCGGCGATGCGGGGAGGGCATGCGCGGGGCCGGACGCGGGCGTGGACCGAGGGCCGGGGTCTGCATGCGGGTCTCCGGAGGCGGGGTGGGCCGCGGCGCTACGAAGAGCCTTTCGTCCGGCCGCCGCGGCTTCAGGCCGCGGTGCGCACCGGGGGCGCGTCGGCGAGTCCCGGCACGCGCTCCGCCGGCACGTAGAGGAAGCCGTCGAACAGCCGGCGCTGGGTGCGGCGCACCGTGGCGTACTCGGCGTGCCAGCCGTCGCCGGTGCGGCGCACCGAGGCGGCGGCCTCGATGACCCCGGAGGGGCTGATGAGGCGGATGCGGCCGCCGTCCCCGCCCCCGTCTCCCGGCCGCGGCGCGGCGGCGCCGCCCGCCGCTGCCGCCTCCGCCACCACCGTCCCCTCGATCGCGGCGGCCACCGCGAAGCCGAGCACCCCGGTCAGGGGCAGGGCGCGGTGGACGTCGTTCATGGAGACCATGCGCGCGCTCAGGTCGCCCGCGTCCGCCTCCACCGTCTCGCCGCTCAGGGTGCGGGCGGGGAGGGGCGGTGCGGCGATGCCGATCTTGGGGGCGCCCGGGAAGCGGGCGCCGGCCTCGGCCGGGGTGGCCGCGATCCCCATCGCCACGGCGGCGGCGGCCCGCACGTGCTCGAGGCGCTCCATCACTTCCGCGCGCGCGTCGAGCTCGGACGGCAGCTCGTTGCCAGCGATCCCCACCTCGGCGGCCTGCACGAAGACGAAGGCGTTGGCCGCGTCCACCATCGACACCCGGTACGTGCGGCCGTCGCCCGCCTCGAGCTCGTCCAGCGGACGGCCGCTCGGGAGCAGCGCGCCCGTGCCGGCGCCGCCCGGCTCCAGGAACTCGAGGTCCACCGGGGCGCCCGTGCCCCGCACTCCGGGGATGGCGGCGCCGCCGTCCACGGCCGCGAGGCCGTCCTCCACCGGGAAGCGGGCGCGGATGAGCTTGCCCGTGTTGGTGTTGTGGACGACCACGACGGCCTCGGAGCCGCGCGGCGCGGGCACCAGCCCCTCGTCCACCGCGAACGGGCCGATGGCCGAGGACATGTTGCCGCAGTTGGCGCTCCAGTCCACCTGGGCGCGGTCCACCGCCACCTGCCCGAACGTGTAGTCCACGTCCGCGCCGGCGCGCGAGGGCGGCCCCACGATGCACACCTTGGAGAGCGAGGAGAGGCCCCCGCCCATGCCGTCGAGCTGGCGGCGGTGGGGGTCGGGGCTGCCGAGGGCGGCGACGAAGAGCTCGTCCCAGGTGCGCTCGTCGGCGGGGAGGCGCCGCCGGTCGAACACCACCGCCTTGCTCGTGCCGCCCCGTATGAACGCGGCCGGGAACTTCAACTGGCGCATCGCCTGCTCCGGCTTCCGGGCTCCGGGGCTAGTGTGCCACGCCCGCGCCGCGCCGTCGCGCCGCTATGATCCGCCGCCGGTGCGGCGCGGTACGGCGCGGCGGGAGGGCGGACGGACGATGGGGAGAGGGCTCGAAGACCTGCGGGTCATCGAACTCGGCGGCGGCTTCGCGGCTTCGAGCGCGGGCAAGCTCCTGGCGGACCTCGGGGCGGAGGTGGTCAAGGTCGAGCCTCCGGGGGGCGACCCCCTGCGCCGGCGCGGCCCGTTCGGGACGGGCGG
>CAZSPS010000385.1:0-6171 GCA_964608875.1 uncultured Ectothiorhodospiraceae bacterium | reverse complement strand
AGGCGCATGAAGCCGGGGGCGCCGAAGGCGGAGCCGGGCACGATGGCCACCCGCGCCGCCTCCAGCAGCCATTCGGCGTAGGCCACGTCGTCGCCGGCGTTGCCGTGCAGCCCGATGGCTTCGCGGAAGTCGGGGAAGGCGTAGAACGCGCCGTCCGCCCGCACGCAGCTCACCCCGCGCAGCTCGTTCAGCCGCCCGTGCACGTAGTCGTGGCGCTGGCGGAAGGTGCGGCACCGCTCCTCGACGTAGCCGTGGTCCCCGGAGATCGCCGCCGCCGCCGCCGCCTGCGAGATCGAGCAGGGGTTGGAGGTGCACTGCGACTGCACCTTGCGCATGGCGGCGGCGATGGGCGCGGGCGCGGCCGCGTACCCGATGCGCCAGCCCGTCATGGCGTAGGCCTTCGACACCCCGTTCAGCACCACCGTGCGCTCGGCCAGGTCCGGGGCCACGTTCAGCAGGTTCGAGAACGGCTCCTCGTCCCACAGGATCTTCTCGTACATGTCGTCGGTGGCGACGGCCACGTGCGGGTGGCGGCGCAGCACCTCGGCCAGCGCCGCCAGCTCCGCCCGCCGGTAGCAGGCGCCCGTGGGGTTGCAGGGGCTGTTGAGGATGAGCAGCCGGGTGCGCGGGGTGATGGCCGCCTCCAGCTGCTCCGGGCCCATCTTGAAGCCGGCCGCGGCGTCCGTCGGCACCACCACCGGCGTCCCCCCCGCCAGCACCACGATGTCGGTATAGGACACCCAGTAGGGGGCGGGCACGATCGCCTCGCTGCCCGGGTCCACCAGGGACTGCACCAAGTTGTAGAGCGAGTGCTTGCCGCCGCTCGACACCACCACCTGCCCCGGCTCGTAGTCGAGATCGTGGTCGCGCTTCATCTTGGCTATGATGGCGTCCTTGAGCTCCGGGGTGCCGTCGACCGCCGTGTACTTCGTCTGGCCGGCGTCCATCGCATCCTTGGCGGCCTCGAGGACGAAGCCGGCGGTGTCGAAGTCCGGCTCGCCGGCGCCGAGGCCGATGACGTCGTGCCCGGCGGCGCGCAGCGCGCGGGCCTTGTCCGTCACCGCGATGGTGGGAGATTCCTGGATGGCGTGGATTCGTTGCGAGAGGTTCACGGCGGTCGCGCTCCTGGTCCGGGGGGTGCGGCGGGTGCGGCGGCGCGGGCCGGGCGCCCCGGATGCGCCGGGCGCGCCAAGCGGGCCGGACATGCCGGACGTGCCGGGCGCACCGACGCGCGCCGGGCCGCCGCGGCCCCTATTCTAGGCGTTCGGGCGGCGGCGGGGAGAGGGGGGCCGGGCGTCGTGGCGCAAGCGGCGGTACGGGAAGGCGCAAGCGCGAGCACGAGCGCGAGCGCAAGCGCGAACGCAAGCGCCGCGCCGCCGTCGGCGGGGGGCCGCGGCGAGCGCGGCGAGCGCGCCCGCGCCCGCTTCGAGCTGGTGGCCGACTACGGCCCGGCCGGCGACCAGGGCGCGGCGGTGGACGCCCTGGTGGAAGGGCTGGGCGACGGCCTCGCCCACCAGACCCTGCTCGGGGTGACCGGCTCGGGCAAGACCTTCACCATCGCCAACGTCGTCCACACCGTGCAGCGCCCGACCCTGGTGCTGGCCCCGAACAAGACCCTCGCCGCCCAGCTCTACGGCGAGATGCGCGAGTTCTTCCCGCACAACGCGGTGGAGTACTTCGTCTCCTACTACGACTACTACCAGCCCGAGGCCTACGTCCCTTCCACCGACACCTACATCGAGAAGGACGCCTCCATCAACGAGCACGTGGAGCAGATGCGCCTCTCGGCCACGAAGGCGCTGCTCGAGCGCCGCGACACCATCATCGTCGCCACGGTGTCGGCCATCTACGGCCTCGGCGATCCGGAAAGGTTCCACGCCATGGTGCTCCATCTGGTGCGGGGCGGGCGCCTCGACCAGCGCGAGCTGCTGCGCCGCCTCGCCGAGCTGCAGTACGTGCGCACCTCGGCCGAGCTGCGGCGCGGCGCCTACCGGGTGCGGGGCGACGTGATCGACGTCTTCCCGGCGGAGTCCGAGCGCGAGGCGGTGCGGATCGAGCTGTTCGACGACGAGATCGAGGACCTGTCGCGGTTCGACCCGCTCACCGGCGCGGTCTCGGGCCGCATCCCCCGCTACACCATCTATCCCAAGAACCACTACGTCACCCCGCGCGACACGGTGGTGGACGCGGTCGGCGAGATCCGCGAGGAGCTGGCCGGGCGGCTCGGCGAGCTGCGCGCGGAAAACAAGCTGCTGGAGGCGCAGCGGCTGGAGGAGCGCACCCGCTTCGATCTGGAGATGCTGCAGGAGATCGGGCACTGCAAGGGCATCGAGAACTACTCGCGCTACCTCTCGGGGCGCGCGCCCGGCGAGCCGCCGCCCACCCTGTTCGACTACCTGCCGGCGGACGCGCTCTTCGTCATCGACGAGAGCCACGTCACCGTGCCCCAGCTGGGGGCGATGTACCGCGGGGACCGTTCGCGCAAGGAGACCCTGGTGCGCTACGGCTTCCGCCTGCCGTCGGCGCTCGACAACCGGCCGCTGCGCTTCGACGAGCTGGAGTCGATATCGCCGCAGGCGATCTTCGTGTCCGCCACCCCCGGGGACTACGAGCGCGAGCGCTCGGGCGAGGTGGTGGAGCAGCTCGTGCGCCCGACCGGGCTGGTGGACCCGGCGGTGGAGGTGCGCCCCGCCCTCACCCAGGTGGACGACGTGCTCGGGGAGATCGGCGAGCGCACCCGCGCCGGGGAGCGGGTGCTGGTGACCGTGCTCACGAAGCGCATGGCCGAGGACCTCACCGAGTACCTCGCCGAGCACGGCGTGCGGGTGCGCTACCTCCACTCCGACATCGACACGGTGGAGCGGGTCGAGATCATCCGCGACCTGCGCCTGGGCGAGTTCGACGTCCTGGTGGGCATCAACCTGCTGCGCGAGGGGCTCGACATGCCGGAGGTCTCGCTGGTCGCCATCCTGGATGCGGACAAGGAGGGGTTCCTGCGCTCGGAGCGCTCGCTCATCCAGACCATCGGCCGCGCGGCGCGCAACCTGAACGGCGCCGCCATCCTCTACGCCGACGCGCGCACCGGCTCGATGGAGCGCGCGCTCGACGAGACCGACCGCCGCCGCGCCCGGCAGGTCGCCTACAACCGCGAGCACGGGGTCACCCCGCGCGGCATCCGCAAGGCGGTCACCGACATCATGGAGGGCGCGCGCAGCGGGGGGCCGGCCGCCGGTCCGAAGCGGTTCGTGGAGCGGGCGGCGGACCTGGTGCGCGACGCGGCCCCCGGCGGGGAGGGGCTGGAGGAGCGCATCGCGGAGCTCGAGCGCCGGATGTTCCAGCACGCCGACGACCTCGAGTTCGAGGAGGCGGGGCGCCTGCGCGACCGCATCGAGCAGCTGCGGGCGGCCGGCCTCGGCCTCGCGCGCTGAATCGCGCCGGCCGCCCGCACCACGCACGCGCTACGATGCGGACACGGGTCCTCCTCTACCTCGGCATCGTGCTGCTGGCCTGGGTGTCGTCGCTGATCGCCGTCCGGCTGTCCCCGCCCGAGCACCTCAACGTCATCCTCGTCCTGTCCGACGACCAGGGATGGGGGGACGTGGGGTACAACCGCGAGCGCGCGAACAACCCCCATCCGCCGTTGACCCCGGCGCTGGATGCGATGGCGGCCAACGCGCTCGTCTTCGAGCGCTTCTACGTCCCCGCCAGCTATTGCGCCTCCTCGCGCGCGGGCATGCTGACCGGACGCATCCCGTACCGCTTCGGCATGAAGGGGAACGCGGGGCACATCCCGCACGAGACCGAGATCACCTTCGCCGAGGCGGTGCGGGCGGCCGGCTATACGACCGGCCACTTCGGCAAGTGGCACGTCGGAAGCCTGTCGAGCGCCGAATACGAAAAGGCGCGCGACCACTTCGGACACCCGAACTGGCTGGACCAGGACTATTCGCCGCCCTGGGAGAATGGGTTCGACGCCGGTTCCAGCACCTGGACGTCGACCCCGAACTTCATCGCCGAGGACGTCGTGACCCCCTACGCCTACTGGCGGTATCCGTCCGGCGCGTCCGGCGGCGGCGCCGAACCGGTCGCGCTGTCGGAGTTGCGCGGAGACGGGGACGATGCGGCCGTCGTGATGAGCCAAGCATTGCACTTCATCCGCGCCGCCGTCCGCAAAAGGCGGCCCTTCCTGACCACGATATGGTTCCACAACCCCCACATCTTCAACCGGTTCGACGAAGAGTGGATAGCCCGGACCTTCTCCGGACGGGAACGGCGGTACATCGACGAGCTGCCGCCGGCCAAGGACCGTTCCGGCGACGAACGCCGGCAGTACTACTATTCGCTGCTGGCGATGGACCGCCAGATCGCCCGCCTGCGGCAAGAGCTGCGGAGCCTCGGGATCGCCGGCAACACCATGCTCTGGTTCGCCAGCGACAACGGCCCCAGCTGGCCCTCGGCGGTGCTGCGCGGCCGCAAGGCGCAGCCGTTCGAGAACGGCATCCGGGTGCCCGCGCTCCTCGAATGGCCGGCCGCGGTCGCCCGGCCGCGGGTGGAGCGCGCCGGCGTGTCGGGGCTCGACTACTACCCGACGATCCTCGACGCGCTGGACATCGACCTGCCGCACCAGCCGGAGCTCGACGGCGAGAGCCTGCTGCCCCTGATCGAGTCCGGCCCCGGCCCCGGCCCCGGCTCCGGCGCGCCGTTCCGGCGCAACCAGCCGTTCGGCGTCGTGAACCATGCGAGGTCCATCGCGTGGCTGGACCGGCACGAGAAGCTGGTCGTTACCGGGAATCGCGGCTGCGGTACGTGCGCCGATGTCGCCTTCTTCGACCTCGAGGCCGATCCGGGAGAGAGGCGGAATCTGGCGCGCGGCGAGCCGGACCGGTTCCGCGAGCTGTTCGCCGGCATGAACGACTGGCTCCGGAGCGCCGGCCACCCGGGGTTCGTCCCGTGGCGCCCGCCGAACGAGAGGCAGAGGGCGAGATGCGAGTCGAGGTTCTGCGCGCGGCTGGACCTCCCTTCCGGGAGCGGGTGAAGCGCGTTCGCGTCCGGCCCGCTGCGGCGGGCGGGGACCGATGAGCGCCGCCGCCGGGGAGGGAGGGGCGCGGCCGGCGCCGCCGCGGGTCGCGATCTTCGTGCCGGACCTGCACGCCGGCGGGGCCGAGCGCGAGATGCTGGCCGTGGCGGGGGCGCTCGCGGACCGGGGGCTGCCGGTCGACCTGCTGGTGGTGGAGGCGAAGGGGCCGCTCGTCGCGCTGCTGCCCGCGCGGGTGCGGCTCACGGTCCTGTGCCCGTCCACCCGCATCGGCCGTCTGCCGGGGCTTTCCCCCTGGAAGTACCTGAAGAGCTTCCCGGCCCTGCTGCGGTACCTGCGCAAGGGGCCGTGCGCCATGATCGCGACGCTGGAGACCGCGAGCGTGCTGGCCCTCGTCGCCAGGAAGCACTTCGCCGGGGAAGGCCGCCTGGGGCTGGTGGTGCGGGTGGCGACCAACCTCCCCGCGAGGTTCGAGCGGCCGAGGAACCGGCGGGTCTCGCTGCTCCTGAGGCTGCTGCGGCGCCTGCTGCCGGCCGCGGACGCGATCGTCGCCAACTCGCGCGGGTCGGCCGAGGAAGCCGCGCGGTGGCTTCGCGGCGCGAAGGCGGTGGAGGTCGTCCGCAACTCTGCGGTGGACCCGGAGCGCGTGGCGCGCGCGCTGCAGGCGCGGGTGGAGCACCCCTGGTTCGGGGCGGGGCAGCCGCCGGTGGTCCTGTACGCCGGCCGGCTGGTGCCGGAGAAGGACCTGCCGACCCTGCTGCGGGCGTTCGCCGAGGTGACGCGCACGAGGCCGGCGCGCCTGGTGGTGCTGGGGGAGGGTCCGGAGCGCGGGCGCCTGGAGGCGCTGGCCGCCCGGCTCGGGGTGGCGCATCAAGTGGACTTCGCCGGGTTCGTGCTCGACCCGCTGCCGTGGATGGCGAAGGCGCGGGTGTTCGCGCTTTCGTCGTTGTACGAGGGTTCCCCCAACGCGCTGGTCGAGGCCATGGCGTGCGGCACTGCGGTGGTCAGCACGGACTGCCGCCACGGCCCGCGCGAGATGCTCGCCGGCGGCGCGCTCGGGGGGCTCGCGCCGGTGGGCGACGCGGGGGCGCTGGCGGCGGCGCTGCTGGAAGCGCTGCAGAGGCCGGCGCCGTCCG
>CAZSPS010000384.1:0-2743 GCA_964608875.1 uncultured Ectothiorhodospiraceae bacterium | reverse complement strand
GGTGGTGGTCGTGAACCGCTCGCCGGAGCGCGCCGTGGCGCTCGCCGCCCTGTTCGAGGGGGAGGCGGCGCCGGTCCGGGCGTGCGGCTTCGGTGGGCTCGGGGCGGAGCCGTTCGACATCGTGGTCAACGCCACCTCCGGCGGGCTCTCGGGGGAGCGGGCGCCTCCGGTGCCCATCAGCGCGCTGCGCCCCGGCGGCGCCTGCTACGACATGGTCTACGCGCGCGAGCCGACCGCCTTCCTGCGCTGGGGGCGGGCGGCGGGGGCGCGCGCCGTCATCGACGGGGCGGGCATGCTGGTGGAGCAGGGGGCGGAGGCCTTCCGGCGGTGGCGCGGCGTGCGCCCGCCGACGCGGCGGGTCATCGAGGCGCTGCGGGCGGAGTTGCGGCGGGGCTGCTGACCGCGCGCCGCGCCGCGTCCGCCAGCGCGGCGAACTCTTCGAGGCCGAGGGTCGCGGGCCGGCGCCCGGGGTCGATGCCGCAGGCGCGGATCGCCTCCTCGTCGAGCAGCCCCCGGAGCGCGTTGCCGAGACGCTTTCGCCGGTGGGAGAAGGCCCGGGTCACCAGGCGCCCGAGCCCTTCCACGTCCGCGACCGGCGGCGGGCGGAGCGGCGTCAGCCGCACGAACGCGGACCACACCCGGGGCGGCGGGCGGAACGCCTCGGGCGGAACCTCGAACAGCACCTGCGCCTCGGCGTGGCAGCGCGCCATCACCCCGAGCCGCCCGTAGGCCGGGACGCCGGGGGGCGCGGTCAGGCGCTCGGCCACCTCGCGCTGCAGCATGAAGTGCATGTCCGCGATGCAGTCGATCTGCGCGAACAGCCGGAACAGCAGGGGGGTCGAAAGGTAGTAGGGGAGGTTGCCGGCGATCCGCAGGCGGCCGCCTCCGTCCGCGTCCCCGTCCTCGTCCGCGAGGCGCGCGAACGGCCAGGCGAGGGCGTCGCCCACGTGCACCCGCAGGCCGGGCTGCGGCGCGAGGGCCTGGGCGAGGCTGCGGTCGAGCTCGATGACGTCGAGCCGGCCGCAGCGCGCGAGCAGCGGCCCGCTCAGGGCGCCGCGGCCGGGTCCGATCTCGACGATGCGCTCGCCGGGCTGCGGGCGGATGGCCTCGACGGCGCGCTCGATGAACGCGGGGTCGTCGAGGAAGTGCTGCCCGAGCCGGGCGCGCCGGGCCATGATCCGCTTGCCTGCCGCCTTGCCGCGCTCGCTCGCGTCCCGCCGCCCCGCGCCTACTCGTCCAGCCGGAGCTTGACGAACGCCGTGTCGCGCAGCTGCCCGAGCCAGGCGCGCAGCGCCTCCCCGGCCTTGCGCTCGAACAGGGCCCGGCGCGCGCGGTTGCGGCGCACCTCTTCGCTGTCGTCGTACTCCCGGTGCCCCAGCACCTTGACCAGGTGCCAGCCGAAGGAGCTGCGGAAGGGCGCGCTCACCTCGTCCTCGCCGAGCCGGCCCATCGCCTCTTCGAAGATCGGGTCCACCGTGCCGGGGCTGAGCCATCCCAGGTCGCCGCCCCGCACCGCGGTCGCGGAGTCGTCGGAGACCAGGCGCGCCAGCTCCCCGAAGTCTTCGCCGCCCGCGATGCGCTCGCGCAGGCGTTCGAGCCGCACCCGCGCTTCGTCCTCCGAGACGAGGGGGTCCGGGCGGATGAGGATGTGGGCGGCGCGGGTCTGGGGCACGAAGCTCCGGCCGGACGAGCGCACGTCCACCAGCCGCACGAAGTGCAAGCCGGCCGGCCCTTCGATGGCGCCGCGGACCTCGCCGCGCTCGAGCCGGGGCACGACCTCGGCGAACAGCGACGGCAGCGCGGCGGCGGTGCGCCAGCCGAGCAGCCCGCCCTCGGCCGCGCGCCCCCCGGCGGAGTAGCGGCGCGCAAGATCGGCGAAGTCGGCGCCCGCCCGCAGCGCCTCGGCGACCTCGTCCGCGCGCGCGCGGGCGGCGGCCTCGTCTTCCGTGCTGGGGATGAGGATGTGGGCGACGAGGTACTCCTTCTCCCGCTCTTCCGCCGCCCGGCGGCCGGGCTGCGCCAGGTACCGGTCCACCTCCGCCTCGCCGATCCGGATGCGGTTCAGGACCTCGCGCCGCCGCACCCGCTCGATGAGCACGTCGTTGCGGATGCGTTCGTGGAACTCGGCGAACGGGACCCCGCCCGCCTCGACCATGCGCCGCAGCTCGGGGACGGCGAGGTCGTTGCGCCGGGCGATGCCCTCCACCGCGCGGTCGACTTCGGCCTCCTGGACGCGGATGCCGAGGTCCTGCGCGATCCGGAGCTGCAGCCGCTCCAGGATCAGCTCGTCCATCGCCTGGCGGACCAGCGCGTCGCGGGGCGGCAGGCGCGCCGACCGCTGGCGCAGGTCGAACGCGAGATGGCGCACGCGCCGCCCGACCTCGCTCATGACGATGGCGTCGCCGTTGACCACCGCGGCCACCCGGTCGACCGCGACTCCGACGTCCTGCGCCGGCAGCCGGGCGGGCAGGAGCGCGCACGCCGCCGCCAGGACCAACGCTGCGGCCGCCGACGGCCGCAGCGGCGCCGGCCGCGGCAGCCGCAACGGACGCGGGACGCGCAGGCGCAGGTGCGGGCGGAGGCGCAAGTGCAGGTGGGGGCGGGTCATCGCGGCGCGCGGGGGCTCAGTAGAAGCGGTTCCCGAAGCCCGGGATCTGGTCGAGCCGGTTCTCGATGTCCCGCCCGAGGCCGCCGCCGGTGAGGCCCTTGATCCCGATTTGCAGGAACAAGGACTCATCGTACC
>CAZSPS010000383.1:0-3543 GCA_964608875.1 uncultured Ectothiorhodospiraceae bacterium | reverse complement strand
ATTCCGGGCGCGCGACGACAATTCCAATGCAATATTCTTATCAATCCAATAATCTATTCCTATAGATAAATGCCATGGGAAGGAAACGTCAGCCCGTCTCCCGCCAGCGCTCGCGCGCCGCGTCATCGTCGGCGCGGGCAGTGACCCAGCGTTCGCCGTCCGCGCCCTCCTCGCGCTTCCAGAAGGGCGCTTCGGTCTTGAGCCAGTCCATCAGGAAATTACAGCTGTCGAAGGCGGCCTGGCGGTGCGCCGAGGCGGTGATCGTCAGCACGATGGGGTCGCCCGGCTCCAGCCGCCCGTAGCGGTGGACAATCAACGACGCCTCCAGCGGCCAGCGCCGGTGCGCCTCGGCGTCGATGAGTTCCAGCTGGCGCTCCGTCATGCCGGGATAGTGCTCCAGGAACATCGACCCCACCGGCCGGCCGGCGTTCTCGTCGCGGACCGCGCCGACGAAGGTGGCGACCGCCCCCACCCCGGGCGCGCCGGCGCCGTACAGGCGCGCGATCTCCGCCCCCGCGTCGAACGGCTCCGCCTGCACCCGCACCCGGAACGCCTCGTCCATCCCCGGCCCCTGCATCTGCGAATCCCGCCGTCCGTCCGCGCCCGCCGCTAGCGATCGGTGAGGCGGGGCAGCAGCTCGATGAGGTTGCAGGGGCGGAAGCGGTAGTCGAGCTGCTCGCGCAACAGCCGGTCCCACGCGGTGCGGCAGGCCCCGGACGAGCCCGGCAGACAGAACACGAGGGTGCCGTTGGCGACCCCCCCGAGCGCGCGCGAGTTGACCGTCGAGCTCCCGATCTCCTCGTACGAGAGCGCCCGGAACAGCTCGCCGAAGCCCTGGATCTCCTTGTCGAGGAGCGGGCGCACCGCCTCCGGCGTGCCGTCGCGCCCGGTGAGGCCGGTGCCCCCGGTGGCGACCACCGCGCGCACCTCCGGGTCCGCGATCCAGCGCGACACGCAGGCCCGGATGCGGTACACGTCGTCCGGCACGATGGCCTTCTCCGCCAGCCGGTGGCCGTCCGCCCGCAGCCGCTCGGCGAGCAGGCGGCCGGAGGTGTCCGTGCTCTCATCGCGCGTGTCGGAGACGGTCAACACCGCAATGTCGATGGGCACGAAGGCGCGTGGCTCGGTTTGCGGCATCGCTCTCGACTCGGCCCGCATCGGGGACCGCCTCGAAGGTTAGCACGCGGAACCGCGGGCCGAATGATGCTATCGTCGCGCGCCATCCGACCGGGCGGCGAGCCCGACACCTTGCAGGACCCATGCACCGCCGCTCCGAACGCAGCGCAGCGACCCCCGCCCGGCTCCGCCGCCTCCGCCGCACCGCCCCTCGCGCCCGCCGCCCGGCCGCCGCCGGCCGCCGGCTGCCCCTGCTCCTGCTGCCCCTGCTCGCGGCCCTGCTGCCGGCGCGCCCGGCGGCGGCGAACGACTGGTCCCTGTGCCCCGCCGTACCGCTGCCCGCGCCGCCGCCCGCGGAGCTGGCGGCGCCCTCGCTCGAAGCCGACTCGGCCACGGTCCGGGAGGACGGGGTATCGGTGCTCGAGGGCGGCGCGCTCGTGCGGCTGCCGGGGCTCGAGGTCCGGTCCGAACGCATCGAGTACCACCTGGAGGAAGGGTTCGCCGAGACCGCCGCGCCCGGCACGCTGCGCGCGCGCGACCTGTACCTCGAGGGCGAGCGCCTGCGGGCGCACTTCGACAGCGGCCTGATGGTGGCCGAAGAAGCGGAGTTCTTCTACCCGCCGGCGCACGGGCGCGGCGCCGCGGCGCGCATCGAGTACGACGGCCGCACCACGGCGCTCGAAAGCGCCTCGTACACCACCTGCCCCCCCGGGTCCAACGTCTGGAGGATGAAGGCGGCCTCGCTCGAGCTCGACGACGAAACCGGGGTCGGGACGGCGCGCCACGCGCGGCTCGAGGTCCACGGGGTGCCCGTGCTCTACACGCCGTGGATCTCCTTCCCCTGGAAAGGCCAGCGCAGGACGGGGTTCCTCGCCCCGATCTACCGCACGTCCAGGAGTCTGGGGGACGAGCTCTCCCTGCCCTTCTACCTGAACCTCGCGCCGAACTACGACGCCGTGCTGCAACCCCACTTCACCCAGAACCAGGGCGAGCTGCTCGGCGCGCGCTTTCGCTACCTCGGCGCGCGCGGCCGCGGCAACGTGAGGGCGGAGGCGCAGGCCAGCGACCCCGACGGCGGCGGCACGCGCGGGGCGTTCCTGCTCAACCACCGGCAGCGGCTCGCGCGCGGCCTCAACGCGGGCCTCACCTACCGGCGCGCGTCGGACGCCGACTACTTCCGGGACCTCGGCAGCCGGCTCGGGGTCGGGCGCAACGCCAACCACCTCCGCAGCGTGGGCACGCTCGACTACAGGCTCGCGCGCTGGTCGTTCGGGGCGCGGGTCGAGCACTTCCAGATAATCCAGCGCGAGGACGACCCCGTCGACCGCCGCCCCTACCGCGAAGCGCCGCGGCTGACTGCGGCCTCGCGCTTCCCGGAACGCAACCGGCGGCTCAACTTCGGCATCTCCGGCTCGTTCACCCGCTTCGAGCACGATACGAGGCCGGAGCGGCGCGGCGAGCGGATCGGCCTCCGGCCCTCCGTCAGCTTTCCGATCCGCGCGCCGCGCGGCTTCCTCGTCTCGCGCGCCACCTTGCGCCACGGCTCGAACCACTTCGAGAACAACTCCACGTCGCATACCATTCCCGAGCTGAGCATCGACGGCGGGCTCGCCTTCGACCGCACCTTCGAGCTGCGGGAGGGCCGCCGCGCCGTGCAGAGCCTCGAGCCCCGGCTGTTCTACCTGTGGGTGCCCTACGAGGAGCAGGACAGTGTGCCCCTCGTCGACTCGGGCGCCCTCACTCCGGGCTTCGACCTCCTGTTCCGCCGGCAGCGCTACACCGGCACGGACCGGGTCGGCGACGAGAACCGGCTGGCGCTCGGGGTCGTGAACCGGCTCCTGGTCGACGGGCGCGAGGTGCTGGAGGCGCGGCTCGGCGGGACCCGCCACTTCCTCGAGCGCCGGATCCGGTTGAGTGAGGGGGAGAGCGCATCGCGCTCGGCCTGGGCGGCCGACGCCCGCGTGCGCCCGAGCCCGCGCGTCACGCTCGGCGGCGCGACCGCGCAGGAGGGCGGGGATTCGGAGAGCCGCCGGACCTCGCTCGATCTCCGCTACCGGCCGGCTTCGGGGCGGGTGCTGAACCTCGGCTACCACTCGGTCCCCGACGTGGCGGAGGCGGTGTCGCTATCCTTCCACCGGGACCTGCCGAAGGGCCTTCGCATCTTCGGCAACGCGAGCCGGGACATCGCCGTGGACCGGATCACCGGCATCGCCGCCGGCCTGGAGTACGAATCATGCTGCTGGAGACTGCGCGCCGTGGTGCAACGGTACGACCTGAACGAGGACCGGTACGATGAGTCCTTGTTCCTGCAAATCGGGATCAAGGGCCTCACCGGCGGCGGCCTCGGGCGGGACATCGAGAACCGGCTCGACCAGATCCCGGGCTTCGGGAACCGCTTCTACTGAGCCCCCGCGCGCCGCGATGACC
>CAZSPS010000382.1:0-12430 GCA_964608875.1 uncultured Ectothiorhodospiraceae bacterium | reverse complement strand
TCGGCGAGGTGGCGATCGTGTGCACCTCGATCGTGGGCGCGGGGCTCGGGTTCCTGTGGTTCAACACCTACCCCGCCCAGGTGTTCATGGGCAACATCGGCTCGCTCGCCCTGGGGGCGGCCCTCGGCGCCATCGCGGTGGTGTGCCGCCAGGAGATCGTGCTCTTCGTCATGGGCGGGCTGTTCGTGCTGGTGACGATGTCCGTGGTCCTCCCGGGCGCCTCCTTCCGTCTGACGGGCCGGCGCATCTTCCTCATGGCCCCGTTCCACCACCACCTTGAGCTCAAGGGCTGGCCGGAGTCGAAGGTGACCGTGCGCCTTTGGATCTTCACCGTGGTCCTGGTCCTCATCGGGCTCTCCACCCTCAAGGTGCGGTAGATGGAGCGCCGGGTACACGGGCGGACGGTGGTGGCGGGCGCCGGCGACACCGGGCTCGCCTGCGCGCTGCACCTCCACCGCCATGGGGTGGACGCGGCGCTCGCCGACACCCGCGCCGCGCCGCCTGGGCTCGAGGCGGTGCGCCGGGAGCTGCCGGAGGCGGAGGTGCGGCTCGGCGGGTTCGACCGGGAGTGGTTCGAGGGGGCGGTGGAGCTGGTGCTGAGCCCCGGCGTATCGCCGCACGAGCCGGCGGTGGCGGCGGCGGCGGCGCGCGGGGTCCCGGTGCTCGGCGAGATCGAGCTGTTCGCGCGCATGGCGCAGGCGCCGGTGGCGGCGGTGACGGGCACCAACGGCAAGAGCACGGTGAGCGCCTGGGTGCACGCGATGGCGCTCGCGGACGGCCGGCGCGCGGCCCTCGGCGGGAACTTCGGCCCGCCGGCGCTCTCCCTCCTCGGTGAGGCGCCGGAGCTCTACGTGCTCGAGCTCTCGAGCTTCCAGCTCGAGACCACCCGCTCGCTGCGCCCGCGGGTCGCGGCCCTGCTCAACGTGAGTCCGGACCACCTCGACCGGCACGGCGGGATGGAGGCGTACCGGGCGGCGAAGCTGCGCGTCTTCCGGGGCGCGGAGACCGCGGTGCTCGGACGCGGCGACCCGTGGCTCGCGGCGTGCGCCGCCGGGCTCGCGCGGCAGGGGCTTCCGGTCGTCACCTTCGGCGCGGACCGGGGGGCCGGAGAGCGCGACTTCGGCTTGGTGGAGGAGGGCGGCCGGCGCTGGCTCGCCCGCGGGGACGAGCGCTGGCTCGAGGCCGGCGCGCTCGCGCTCCCGGGCGGCCAGAACGTCCTCAACGCGCTCGCCGCCATGGCCGTCGCGGACGCCGCCGGCATCCGCCGGGCGGCGATCGTGGAGGCGCTCGCCGCCTTCGAGGGGCTCGCGCACCGCTGCGAGCCGGTGGGCGAAGTGGGCGGGGTCCGATGGTACGACGACTCCAAGGGCACCAACGTCGGGGCCGCCGTGGCCGCCGTGAACGGCTTCGAGGAGCCCCTGGTGCTGATCGCGGGGGGCGACGGCAAGGGCGCCGACTTCGGGCCGCTGGCCGAGACGCTGCGCGCGCGCGGGGAGCGCCTGCGGGGAGTGGTGCTGCTGGGGCGGGACGGCCCCGCGATCCGGCGCCTCGTCGCAGGGTACGCGGCGGCGGCCGATGCCCGCGACATGCGCGAGGCGGTGGCGAAGGCGCGCTCGTTCGCCCGTGCGGGCGACGTCGTGCTGCTGTCGCCGGCCTGCGCCAGCTGGGACATGTACCGCGACTACCGGGAGCGGGGCGCGCACTTCCGGGCGGCGGTGCGGGCCCTCGAAAGCGGGACGGAGCCCGGGGGTGCGAACGGATGAGCGCCACGATCTCCCTGCGCGAGGTCGCCGACCTCCAGGAGCGGCCGGTGGACGCCGTGCTGGTGTCGTCGGCGGCGGTCCTCGCCCTCTCGGGCCTCGTCATGGTCGCCTCCGCCTCGGTCTCCATCTCCGAGCAGGCGGCGGGCAGCCCGTTCCACTTCTTCTGGCGCCAGACGGCGGCGCTGGCGGTGGGCCTCGCGCTCGGCACGGCCGCCGCGGCGATCGATCTGCGCTGGTGGCGGCGGCTCGCCGCCGTCGGCCTCTTCGGCGGGATCGCCGCCCTCAGCGCGGTGCTGATCCCCGGCCTCGGGCGCGAGGTCAACGGCGCGGCCCGCTGGCTCGACCTCGGGGTGGCGACGTTCCATCCGGCGGAGGCGATGAAGGTCCTGTGCGTGGTGTACGTCGCGCAGTACCTCGCGCGCCACGGCGAGGAGGTGCGGCGCTACGGGCGCTACGCCCTGGTCCCCATCGGGGTGTTCGGCGCCGTCGCGGTGCTGCTGCTGGCCGAGCCCGACTTCGGCTCGACGGTGGTGCTCGGCTGCACCGTCATCGGGATGCTGTTCATCGCGGGGGTGCCGCTCACCACCTGCGGCGCGTGGATGCTCCTCGTCGCCGGCTGCCTGGCGCTGCTCGCGGTCGCGGCCCCCTACCGGGTCGCCCGCCTGCTCACTTTCCTCAACCCCTGGCAGGACCCGTTCGACCAGGGCTTCCAGCTGGTGCAGGCCCTGATCGCGGTTGGCCGCGGGGAGTGGTTCGGGGTGGGACTCGGCGGCAGCGTGCAGAAGCTCTTCTACCTGCCGGCCGCGCACACCGACTTCCTGTTCGCGGTGGTCGGCGAGGAGCTCGGCTTCGCCGGCATGGCGGGGGTGATCGTGCTGTTCGCGCTCGTCATCTGGCGGGCGTTCGTGATCGCCGGCCGCGCCCTCGCGCGCGGGCAGTGGTTCAACGCCTGGCTCGCCTACGGGCTCGGGCTCTCGCTCGGGCTCCAGGCCTGGATCAACATCGGGGTGAACCTGGGCGCCCTCCCCACCAAGGGGCTCGCGCTCCCCTTCCTGAGCTACGGGGGCAACAACCTCGTGGCGAGCTGCATCGCGATCGGGCTGCTCGTGCGGGTCGACCGCGAGGCGAGGCGGGAACCGTGACCGCCGGCCCGCGCATCTGCATCTTCGCCGGCGGCACCGGGGGCCACGTCTATCCGGCGCTCGCGGTCGCGGACCGGCTGCGCGGCGAGGGCTGGGCGGTGAGCTGGGTCGGGACCCGGCGCGGGATCGAGGCGCGGGTGGTCGAGGCCGCGGGCGTGCCCCTGCACTTCATCGCCGCGCGCGGGCTGCGGGGCGGCCTGCGGCGGGCGCACTCGCTCGTCGCCATGGCCGTGGCCCTGGTCCAGTCGCTGGGGATCCTGCTCCGCCTCCGGCCCGCCCTGGTGCTCGGCATGGGCGGCTATGCGGCCGCTCCCGGAGGGGTGGCGGCGTGGCTGCTGCGCCGGCCGCTGCTGATCCACGAGCAGAACGCGGTGCCGGGGCTCGCGAACCGGCTGCTGGCTCGGCTCGCGGCGGGGGTCATGGAGAGCTTTCCCGGCACCTTCCCCCGCCGGGACGGCGGCGGCTGGCCGCGCACCACCGGCAACCCGGTGCGCCCCGCCATCTCGGCGCTGCCGGCGCCGGCGGCGCGGTTCGCCGAGCCCGGCCGGGGCGAGGGGATGCGGGTGCTGGCGCTCGGAGGCAGCCAGGGGGCGGAGAGCCTCAACCGCGCGCTGCCGGCGGCGGCCGCCGCGGTGTCGGCTGCGTCCGGCGCGCCGCTCCTCATCCGGCACCTCGCCGGGGAGGGGTGGCTCGAGGCCACCCGCGAGCGCTACCGGGAGGCGGGGGTGGAGGCGGACGTCGCCGCCTTCGCCGAGGACATGGCGCAGGCCTACGCCTGGGCCGACCTCGTGGTGTGCCGCGCGGGGGCGAGTACCGTGGCCGAGCTGACGGCGGCGGGAGTGGGGTCCGTCCTGATCCCCTACCCGTGGTCGATGGACGACCACCAGGGCGCCAACGCGCGCTTCCTCGAAGAGCGGGGCGCGGCCCGGGTGGCGGCCGACGGCGGCGATCTCGCGCCGCGCCTCGCCGCCCTGCTCGGCGAGCTGGCGGCGGACCCGGCGCGCCGTCTCGCCATGGCCGAGGCGGCGCGGGCGGGCGGCGTGCGCGACGCCGCCCGGCGGGTGGCGGAGTGCTGCCGCGAGCTGGCGGGGCCGCAGGCGGACGGCCGCGGACGCCGCGGGAGGCGGGCGCGGTGAGCGGGCGCCGCCACGGCCTCGAACGCCTGCGCCGGATCCACTTCATCGGGATCGGGGGCGCGGGCATGGGCGGCATCGCCGAGGTGCTGCACACCCTCGGTTTCGAGGTCAGCGGCTCGGACCTGTACGAGAACGAGATGACGCGGCGTCTCGCCGCGCTGGGCGTGCGGGTCCACGCCGGGCACCACGCCGGCCAGCTCCGCGACGCGGACGTGGCGGTCGTGTCCTCCGCCGTCGCGCCCGGCAATCCGGAGCTGCAGGCGGCGCGCGAACGCCGGGTGCCGGTGGTGCCGCGGGCGGAGATGCTGGGCGAGATCATGCGCTTCCGGCACGGGGTGGCGGTCGCCGGCACGCACGGCAAGACCACCACCACGAGCCTCGTCGCCGGGGTGCTGAGCGCGGGCGGCCTCGACCCGACCTGCGTCGTCGGCGGACGCCTGCTCTCCTCGGACGCGAACGCCCGGCTCGGAAGCGGCCCCTACCTCGTGGCCGAGGCCGACGAGAGCGACGGGTCGTTCCTGTGCCTGCGGCCCGAGATGGCGGTGGTGACCAACGTCGACAACGACCACATGGGCGCCTGGGACCACGACCCGGCCCGGCTGCACGGCGCCTTCGCCGAGTTCCTGCGCAACCTTCCGTTCTACGGCCTCGCCGTGCTGTGCGCGGACGACCCCGGGGTGCGCGCCGTGCTGCCCCAGGTCTCGCGGCCGGTCGCGACCTACGGCTTCGACGAGGGGGCCGACCTCCGGGCCGTGGACGTGACGCCGATGGCCGCCCGCACCCGCTTCCGGGCCTGCGCCCGCGACGGCGCCCCGGACCTCGACGTGACCCTCAACCTGCCCGGACGCCACAACGTGCTGAACGCGCTGGGCGCGATCCTGGTGGCGCGCGCGCTCGAGGTGGACGACGCCTCGATCGCCGAGGGGCTCGCCACCTTCGAAGGGGTCGGCAGGCGCTTCGAGATCCGCGAGAACGTGCGCATCGGGGCGTGCGCGGTGCGGGTGGTGGACGACTACGGGCACCATCCCCGCGAGATCGAAGCGACCCTCGCGGCCGCCCGCGAGGCGTGGCCGCAGGCGCGCAAGGTGGTCGCCTTCCAGCCCCACCGCTACACCCGCACCCGCGACCTGCTCGACGACTTCGCCCGCGTGCTGGGGCAGGCGGACGCGCTCCTGGTCACCGGCGTCTACGCGGCGGGCGAGGAGCCGATTCCGGGCGCGGACGCGCACGGGCTCTGCCAGGCGATCCGGGCGCGGGGCGGGGTGGAGCCGGTGTACGTCCCCGAGGTCGGCGAGTTGCCCGCCGTCCTGCCGGGAGTGCTGCGCCCGGACGACGTGCTGATCCTGCTCGGCGCGGGCGACATCGGCGCCGTGGCGCCCGCCCTCGAAGAGTCGAGCCGGCGATGCGGGGGCGGCTGATGAGCGGCGTATGCATGGCCCGCCTCACCGCCTGGGGCGTGGGGGGTCCGGCCGGCCGGGTCTACGAGCCCGCCGACGCCGACGACCTCGCCGCGTTCCTCGCGGACCTCGGCCCGCACGAGCCGGTGCTGTGGGTGGGGCTCGGCAGCAACCTGCTGGTGCGCGACGGGGGGCTCGAGGAGACCGTGATCCTGACCGCCCGCGGCCTCGACCGTCTGGAAGAGGACGGCGACGGGCGCACGCTGCGCGCCCAGGCGGGGGTGCCGTGCGCGAAGCTCGCCCGGCACTGCGCCCGCAAGGGGCTCGCGGGCGGCGAGTTCCTGGCCGGCATCCCGGGCACGGTGGGAGGCGCCCTCGCGATGAACGCGGGCGCCCACGGCGGGGAGACCTGGGACCTCGTGCGGCGCGCGGAGACGGTGGACCGCACGGGCCGCCGGCGCTGGCGCGGGCGCGGCGGTTTCGAGCCCGGCTACCGCACCCTCGGCGGTGCGGCGGGGGAATGGTTCACCTGCGGCGAGTTCCGCTTCGCCCCGGACGACCCGGCGCGGGTGCAGGCGCGCACGCGCCGGCTGGTGCGCGAGCGCGCGCGCACCCAGCCCACGGGGCGGCGGAGCTGCGGCTCGGTGTTCCGCAATCCCCCGGGGGACCACGCCGGGCGGCTCATCGAAGCCTGCGGCCTCAAGGGCGCCCGGATCGCGGGCGCCGTGGTCTCGGAGAAGCACGGGAACTTCATCGTCAACGAGGGCGGGGCGTCCTCCGCCGACATCGAAGCGCTCATCGAGCTGGTGCGCGAGCGCGTGCTCGCGGCCACCGGGGTGCGGCTCGAACCCGAGGTCCGGGTGGTGGGCCGGCCCGCGCCCGCGGACGGCGGGGAGGGGCGGGCATGAAGACGCCGCGGCGCTCCGTGGCCTGGGGGTGCGCGCTCGCCGCCGCGCTCCTCTCCGCGCCGGTCCGCGACCTGCCGCCGGAGCGGACCCGGCTCGATGCGCTGCGCGGCCTCCTGGCCACCGCCTCCATCTCCGCGGTGCGGATCGGCGGGAGCCCGCGGTGGGTCTCGCGGGCGGACCTCATGCGGGCGATCGCCGGGAGGCTCGAGGGCGGCTTCTTCCTGGCGGACATCGACGCCGTGCGCGCTGCGGCGCTCGAGGTGGACTGGGTGCGGGACGTCTCGGTGCGCCGGGTGTGGCCCGGCGAGCTGCACCTCACGGTGGTCGAGGAGCGGCCGGTCGCGCGCTGGGCGAACGGCGGGGGCGGGCTGGTGACGGACCGCGGGACCGTGCTCCCGGAGCCCGAGGGGGCGAGGCCCGAGGCCCTGCCGCTGCTCGGGGGGCCCGTGGACGCCGCGCCGCGCCTGCGCGAGGGGCTGCGCGAGCTGAGCGCGCTCCTCGACGGCATCGGCGGCGGCATCGCGCGGCTCGACCTCTCCGCCGCCGGCAACTGGACGCTGCGCTTCGCGGACGGGGTGAGCCTCGTGTTCCGGGGCCAAGAGGGGGTGCGGCGGTTCGCGGCCTTCTATCCGGTGGCGCTCGAGGGGCGCAAGGGGTCCATCGAACGCATCGATCTGCGTTATCCGAACGGCTTCGCGGTCCGGTGGCGGCACGGCGGGGAAGGAGAGTCGGGGAGACGGGGATGAGGACGGCGGCAAAGAGGAACTTCATCGCGGGGCTCGACGTCGGCACGTCGAAGGTGGTCGCGCTGATCGGGGAGGTCGTCGACGGCGGCAAGGTCGAGCTCCTGGGGATCGGCACGCAGGCGTCGCGGGGCATGAAGCGCGGGGTGGTGGTCGACATCGAGAACACGATCGAGTCCATCCGGCGCGCGGTGGAGGAGGCCGAGGTCATGGCCGGCCAGCCCATCCGCTCGGTCTTCGTGGGGGTGGCCGGGAGCCACGTCCAGAGCCTCAACTCCCACGGCATCGTCGCCATCCGCGACCGGGAGGTGAGCGCCGGCGACGTGGAGCGGGCGATCGACGCGGCGCGGGCGGTCGCGCTCCCCGCCGACCAGCAGGTGCTGCACGTCCTCCCGCAGGAGTTCATCGTCGACAGCCAGGACGGAATCCGCGAGCCGGTCGGCATGTCGGGGGTGCGGCTGGAGACCCGGGTGCACATCGTGACCGGGGCGGTCAGCGCCTCGCGCAACGTCGTCAAGTGCGTCCACCGCTGCGGGCTCGACGTCGACGACCTGGTGCTCGAGCAGCTGGCGTCGAGCCAGGCGGTGCTCGAGGACGACGAGAAGGACCTCGGGGTGTGCCTGGTGGACATCGGCGGCGGCACGACCGACATCGCGCTCTTCGGCGGGGGGGCGATCCGGCACTCCGCGGTCATCCCCATCGCGGGCGACCAGGTGACCAACGACATCGCGCTGGCGCTGCGCACGCCGATCCCGCACGCCGAGGAGATCAAGATCCGCTACGGCTGCGCGCGCGCGCACCTGACCGGCGACGACGAGACCATCGAGGTGCCGGCGCTCGGCGACCGTCCGCCGCGGCGGCTCGCGCGGCGGGCGCTGGCCGAGGTCGTGGAGCCGCGCTGCGAGGAGCTGCTGCGCCTGGTGCGGGACGAGATCCGGCGCAGCGGCCTCGCGGACACGGTGGCCGGCGGGGTGGTGCTCACCGGGGGCAGCGCCCGCATCGAGGGACTGGTCGAGCTGGCCGAGGAGCTGTTCGACATGCCGGTGCGGATCGGCCACCCCAACTCCGTGTCGGGGCTCGGCGACGTGATCCGCAATCCGGTCTACGCCACCGTGGTCGGGCTGCTGACCTTCGACCGCGAAGCGCTTCGCCACCGCACGGGCGGGGCGGAGAGGAACGGGCTGCGGCGCGCCCTGGGGCGCGTGCGCGGCTGGATACAGGGCACCCGTTAGGAGGGCAAGGCCATGTTCGAAATCGTGGAAAACCAGCAGTTCAGCCGGGCCAGCATCAAGGTCGTCGGCGTCGGCGGCGGCGGCGGCAACGCCGTCGAGCACATGCTCGCCAGCGACATCGAGGGGGTGGAGTTCGTGTGCGCGAACACCGACGCCCAGGCGCTGGAGCGGTCTTCGGCGCCCGTGCACATGCGGCTCGGGGCGAACCTCACCAAGGGGCTCGGAGCGGGCGCGGACCCGGAGGTCGGCCGCGCGGCCGCCGTCGAGGACCGCGAGCGCATCGGCGAGCTCCTCGAAGGCACCGACATGGTCTTCATCACCGCCGGCATGGGCGGCGGCACCGGCACCGGCGCGTCGCCGGTCATCGCCGAGCTGGCGCGCGAGATGGGGGTCCTCACGGTGGCGGTCGTCACCCGTCCGTTCGCCTTCGAGATGAAGCGGCGCACGGCCGTCGCCGCCGCCGGCATCGAGGAGCTCTCGCAGCACGTCGACTCCCTCCTCGTGGTCCCGAACGAGCGCCTCATCAGCGTGCTGGGGGGCGGGGTGAGCCTCAAGGCGGCCTTCGCCGCCGCCAACGACGTACTGCGCGAGGCGGTGCAGGGCATCGCCGAGCTGATCGTCCGTCCGGGCCTGATGAACGTCGACTTCGCGGACGTGCGCACCGTGATGAGCGAGAAGGGGCGCGCCCTGATGGGCTCGGGCCGGGCGAGCGGGGAAGGGCGCGGCATCGAGGCCGCGAAGAAGGCGATCACCTGCCCGCTGCTCGAGGCCGTGGACCTGCGCGGCGCGCGCGGCATCCTGGTCAACATCACGACCTCCTCCGATCTCGACATGGACGAGTACACCGCGGTCGGCGAGGTGGTGCAGGAGTTCGCGGCCGAGGATGCGAACGTCATCACCGGCACGGTCATCGACGAGGGTGCGGGCGACGAGCTGCGGGTGGTGGTGGTCGCGACCGGCCTCGGGGCCGCCGAGCACGCGCAGCCGGAGCCGCGGCCCGAGCCGCAGCCGGAGCCTGCGTTGCGGGCGGCGTCCGGGGCGTGCGCCGCCGTGCCCGGCGGCGGCGGGGCGGACGTGCTCCCGTTCGCCTCCCAGGATGCGGAGCCCGGGGAGGAGGACGGCCGGCGGGCCGCGGACGCGGGCTTCGAGCCGGGCGCCGCGCCGGGGTTCGAGGACCGGGACTACTTCGACATTCCGGCCTACATCCGCCGCCGCGCCCAGGGGAGCGTGGGGGCGTAGCGCCGGAGGTCGGCGGGCGGCGGGGCGCCAAATGTTGTAACATCCGGCACCCGGCCCCGGATGGCGGAAGAGGCCTCCTCGATCCGGGGGGCGCGTCCGTGGGCGCCGGCAGAACCAGGAAGAGCGATCAGTGATCCGACAACGCACCCTCGGCAACGTCATTCGTGCCACGGGAGTGGGTCTGCATTCGGGCCAGAAGGTATACCTCACGTTGCGGCCGGCGGCGCCCAACACGGGCGTCGTGTTCCGGCGCGTGGACCTCGAGCAGCCGGTCGACATCCCCGCCCGCGTCCAGAACGTGAGCAGCACGCACCTCTGCACGACCCTCGCCTCGCCGGAGGGGGTGTCGGTGTCCACCGTCGAGCACCTGCTGTCGGCCATGGCCGGGCTCGGGATCGACAACGCCTACGTCGACGTGAGCGCGTCCGAGGTCCCGATCATGGACGGCAGCTCGGGGCCGCTCGTGTTCCTGCTGCAGTCCGCGGGCATCGAAGAGCAGAACGCGCCCAAGCGCTTCCTCCGGGTCAAGAAGAAGATCCGGGTGAAGGACGGCGACAAGTGGGCGGTGCTGGAACCGTTCGACGGGTTCAAGGTCAAGTTCACCATCGAGTTCGGCCAGCCCGTGTTCCAGGACTACCCGAACGTCGCGGTCGTCGACTTCTCCACCGTCTCGTTCGTGAAGGAGGTCAGCCGGGCGCGCACCTTCGGGCACCTGGGCGACCTCGAACAGTTGCGCGAGAACCGTTACGCCCTGGGCGGCAACCTCGCCAACGCCCTCATCTACGACGACTACCGGGTGCTCAACAGCGACGGCCTGCGCTACGACGACGAGTTCGTGCGGCACAAGGTGCTCGACGCGATCGGGGACCTCTACCTCCTGGGCCACGGTCTCATCGGCTCGTACGAGGGGTACAAGTCCGGGCACTCGCTGAACAACCGGCTGCTGCACGCCCTCCTGGAGGACCCGGAGGCGTCTTCGATGGTCACCTACGACGACCCCGCGGACCTGCCGGTCGTCTACATGGACCCGGCCATGGCCCGCTGAGTCCGCTCGCGGCCGGGGCCGCCCGCGCGCGCGCACCGCGGCGGAGCGGCGCGCACGGGCAGGACGCAGGCTAGCGGCCGCGCCGTGCGAGGCGCAGGAGGACGCGGGAGAGGGCGGGGTTGTCGACGGAGCGGGCGAGGGCGCGGAGCAGGCGTGGGGCGGCGGGCGAGAGCGTGGGGCGGTCCGCGGCTCCGGGAACGGCGGCGGGAACCCGCATGCGGCGCCCGACGGACACCCGCACCCGCCGCACGTGGAAGGACTCCGCGCGCAGCGCGTCCGCGAGCTCCGGCCCCTTGAACTCGGCGACGGTGGCCCAGGACGGCGAGTCCGCGATGAGGGTGGCCGCGCCGCGGGCGAGGCGCGCCGTGCGCACGTGCTCCTTCGACTCCGCCCCGAGGACGCGGTGGACCGTGCGGTCGGCCTGCAGCAGGGCGCGCGCCGTGGAGAGGAACGCGCCGGGCGGGCCCGCCCCGGCGAGGACCGAGCCGACGGTGCGGGCGGTGGCAGGCGGGTCCGGCCGGTGCGGTCTGCGCATGCCGGGAAGACTATCCGATCGCGCCCGCGGCCGGGGCGGTTCGTGAGGAGATGATGGCTGGCATCCTCGGCAAGGTGATCGGCTCGCGCAACGACCGCTTGCTGCGGCGCTACGCGAAGACCGTGGCCCGCGTCAACGCGCTCGAGCCGGACACGTCCGCCCTCGACGGCCCCGGCCTCGCCGCGCTCGCCGCCGGCCTCCGGGAGCGGCGCGCGGCGGGCGAGCCCCTCGACGACCTCATCCCCGAGACCTTCGCGGCGGTGCGCGAGGCCGGCCGGCGCGCCCTCGGGATGCGCCACTTCGACGTGCAGCTCATCGGCGGCCTCGCGCTCCACGAGGGCCGCATCGCGGAGATGCGCACCGGCGAGGGGAAGACCCTGGTGGCGACCCTCGCCGCCTGCCTCAACGCCCTCGACGGCCACGGGGTGCACATCGTCACCGTCAACGACTACCTGGCGCGCCGCGACGCGGAGTGGATGGGCGCGCTCTACGGCCTGCTCGGCATGACGGTGGGGGTCGTGGTCCCCGGCCAGACCCCGCGCGAGAAGCACGAGGCGTACCGGGCGGACGTGGTCTACGGCACCAACAACGAGTTCGGCTTCGACTACCTGCGCGACAACATGGCCTTCTCCCTGGCCGAGAAGGCTCAGCCGCGTCTCGCCTATGCCATCGTCGACGAAGTCGATTCGATCCTCATCGACGAGGCCCGCACGCCGCTCATCATCTCGGGGCCGTCGGAGGAGAGCTCGGAGCTTTACCTGCGCATCAACCGGCTGATCCCGAAGCTGGAGCGCCAGGAGCGCGAGCCCGCCGACGAGGAGGACCACGTCCCCGGAGACTACTTCGTGGACGAGAAGACGCGGCAGGCCCACCTCACCGAGACCGGCTACCGCCGCGTCGAGGAGCTGCTCGGCGAGGAAGGTCTGCTCGGCCGCGACGAATCGCTCTACGACACCGCCAACGTGATGCTCCTCCATCACTTCGACGCGGCCCTTCGCGCCCACTCCCTCTACCACCGCGACGTGCACTACCTGGTGCGGGGCGGCGAGGTGGTCATCGTCGACGAGTTCACCGGCCGGACCATGGCCGGGCGGCGCTGGTCCGACGGCCTGCACCAGGCGGTGGAGGCGAAGGAGGGGGTCACGATCCGCCAGGAGAACCAGACCCTCGCGTCGATCACCTTCCAGAACTACTTCCGGCTCTACGACAAGCTCGCGGGGATGACCGGGACGGCGGACACCGAGGCGGCCGAGTTCCAGCAGATCTACGGGCTCGAGGTGGCCGTGATCC
>CAZSPS010000381.1:0-2726 GCA_964608875.1 uncultured Ectothiorhodospiraceae bacterium | reverse complement strand
CCCCGGCCCCGCACGCCCCGCGAGGAGGCCCCCCGCCCGGAACTCGACGGAGTCCGCGAGGGTCCAGGTCCACACGATGGCGAACAGCTGAAAGCCGATCGACGTACCGAGCAGCACCCCGAGGTAGATGCGCCCCGCCCGCTTCGCCTCGTCCGTGCCGGCATGGGTGACGAGGGGGTAGGTGGACAGCGTCAGCAGCTCGTAGAACACGAACAGGGTGAAGAGGTTGGCCGCGAACGCCACGCCGACGGCGCTGGCGATGGCGACGGCGAAGCAGGCGTAGAAGCGGGTCTGGTGCGCCTCGCCGTGCCCGCGCATGTAGCCGATGGAATAGACCGTGGTCACGATCCACAGGAAGCTCGCCACCAGGGCGAAGACCATCCCGAGGGGCTCGACCTCGAAGGCGATCGGGATCTCGGGCACGACCGCGGCCAGCACCGCCCGCGGGCGCTCCCCCGCCTCCACCGCGGGCAGCAGCCCCAGGACCTCGAAGAAGAGCCACCCGGCGGCGGCGAGGCTCGCCGTCTCGCGCAGGTTCGGCCAGCGTCCGAGCAGCACCACCAGCACCGCCGCCAGCAACGGCGGCGCGAGGCACAAAGCGACCCCCGGCGTCTCCATTCACCCCCCCAGCAAGGCGCCGGCCGCGCGCCGCGCGACCTCGGTCGGCAGCGACGCGTCGACCCCGAACCACACGTTGGCGCCGGCGAGCGCCCACACCGCCGCCACCATGACGAACGGCGCCTCGCGCACTCCGCCGGCACCCGCGTCCGCATCCGCGCCCGCGTCCGGGGCGGGCCGCCGGAAGTACGCGGCCTCCACCATCTTCCACACATAGACGACCGCCACCAGGGACGCCGCCAGCATCGCCGCCGCCACCGGCCACCAGCCGCGCTCGAACGCCGCCGCCACCAGGTACCACTTGCCCACGAACCCCGCCGTGAGCGGCACCCCGATGAGGCTCAACCCCCCGACCGTGAAGGCCGCCATGGTCCACGGCATGCGCCGCCCGAGCCCCGCCAGGTCGTCGATCCGGGTGGAGCCGATCCGGTACGCGACGCACCCCAGGCACAGGAACAGCGCGGTCTTCATCAGCGCGTGGTTGAACAGGTGGACGAGCGCCGCCGCCACCCCCGCCGCGGACGCGAGGCTCGCGCCCAGCACCAGGTAGCCGACCTGGGCCACGCTCGAATACGCGAGCAGGCGCTTCGCATCGTCCTGCCGCACGGCCGCCACCGACGCGGCCAGGACCCCCACCGTGCCGGCCGCGGCCAGGATCGCCGGCACCGCGCCGGCGGATACGAACTCGATACCGAACACGGTGAACGCGAAGCGCAGCAGCAGGTACAGCGACACCTTCGTCGCGGTGCCGGCGAGGAACGCGGACACCGCCGAAGGCGCGAACGCATAGGCGCCGGGCAGCCAGACATGGAGCGGGTACACCGCGCTCTTGATCGCGAGGCCCACCACCAGGAAGCCGAACGCGGCGCTCACCGTGCGGTGGGGGCCGAGAGCGGGAAGCCGCTCGGCGAGGTCGGCCATGTTGAGGGTCCCCGTCACCTGGTACAGCAGCCCCACCCCGATGAGGAGGAAGGTCGCGCCGATGGTGCCGAGGACGAGGTAACGGAACGCGGCGGCCAGGGCTTGGCGGCGCGCGCCGAAGCTCACCAGCACGTAGGACGACAGGGACGAGATCTCGAGGAAGACGAAGACGTTGAAGGCGTCGGCGGTCACCGTCATGCCGAGCAGCCCGGCGAGGCACAGCAACCACGCGGTGTAGAACAGCGGGATGGAGCCGGCCTCCACCTCCCGCTCCACGCTGTCGCGCGCGAACACCAGCGTGACGGCGCCGACCGCGCCCACCACCAGCAGCACCCAGGCGCTGGTCTCGTCCACTCGATACTCGATCCCCCACGGCGCCGCCCAGGAGCCAAGGAAGTAGGACGACGGTCCGTGCGAGAGCACGCCCTGCAGCAGGGCCCAGGCCGCGCCGAACGCGAACAGGCTCGCCGCCAACGCCACCGCCCACGCCGCGCGGCCCCGTCGCACCAGCGCGCACACCGGCGCCGCCAGCAGCGGCACCACGACCACGAGCGCGATCAGGTGGGCCGCGATCACGGATGCTCGCCGAGGTCGGCCCAGTGGAGGTCCTCGTCTTCGATGGTCGAGTACGCCCGGTGGATGCGCACGATGAGGGCGAGCCCCACCGCCGTGGTGGCCACCCCGACCACGATCGCGGTGAGGATGAGCACGTGCGGCAGCGGGTTGGAGTAGAGGGTCCAGCGCTCGGCCAGGATGGGGGCGGTGCCGCCCGCCACCTTGCCGACGGAGATGAAGAGCAGGAACACCGACATCTGGAAGACGTTGAGCCCGATCACCTTCTTCACCAGGTTGCCGCTGGCGATGACCAGGTACAGCCCCAGCATCATCAGCGCGATGACCACCCAGTAGTTGTAGAGGTCGAGGACCGTGCGCACCGCGGCCTTCTCCGCTCGCCCCGCCCCGCTCCGCTCAGTCCGCGAAGCAGAAGTACAGGGTGATCATGACCGCGGCCACCGTGACCCCGACCCCGATCTCGATGAGCAGGATACCGAGGTGCTGGCCTGCCGCCGGGTCGTCGAGGAGCACGCCGTAGTCGAGGTAGTTGCCCCCGAGGAGCATGCCCGCCACCCCGACCCCCGCGTACAGCAGGACCCCGCCCGCCGCGAGGCCCCGCACCACTCCCGGCG
>CAZSPS010000380.1:0-4156 GCA_964608875.1 uncultured Ectothiorhodospiraceae bacterium | reverse complement strand
GCGCTCCTGGCGTCCATGTTGCTGATCAACCTGGACTACGCCTCGATATACGAATTCTTCGACTACACGCTGTCCAACGTCTGGCACTACGAGACCGGACACGCGCTCGTCGAGGCGGGAGGCCTCGACTACTTCGCCAAGGCGATCCACCACATGGGACGGCCCATCGTTCCGCTGTTCCTGATCGGCATGCTGTGGTTCGCGAGGTCGCCCGAACGCCGGCTGATCCCGCTCTACGCCCTCGGCGCCTGCGTCGTCCTCGTCTTCTGGTCCTTGATCGATGCGCATTACTACGTGACGCGCAACCTGGCGCCCCTCTACGTCGCCATGAGCTTCGTCGTCGCGCTCTGCGCCGGGGACTTGGTGGAAAGGATCCCCGCGAAGTGGCGGGCCGCCAAGCCCATCGCATCCGCGGGCCTGACGTTGGCGTTGCTGGCGAACGGCGTACTCCTGGTGTGGGGGCTGCCGTCCCCGGGCGAGGAGTTCTTCGGCGCGATCCGGACGCCCGTCCAGCGCTGCGGCAGCGTCGCCGCCGTCGGCTTGCCGGAGGAGGACCTTCGGGCCTTGCGCGAGAGCGCCGGCGGCGACGTCACCGCCTTGCCCGGCATCCGGCCGCCCTTCGTCCTTTCCACGGACGAGAGCCTGGCGTCGAGACGCAAGGTGGCCCGCTTCCTCGGGCAGGACCCGCCCCCCAAGCACATCTTCGACGGTCTCGACGGCTACGACTGCCTGGTCGCGTACCGGGAAGGGCACACGAAGCAGGTCACCAACTACTTCGCCCCGATGCACTACACGCTCGAGGCCCGGGTCGGGAACCGGTTCTTCTACGCCAAGTGACCGCCCGCCGGGACCGGCGCGGTGCCGGCCGGCCGGCCGCGGGCGTGGTGGCGCGGGGTTGACTGGCGCGGGGCGGCTCCGTCTAATAGCGCCTGCTCCGGCCAGGTAGCTCAGTCGGTAGAGCAGCGGACTGAAAATTCGCGTGTCGGCGGTTCGACTCCGCCCTTGGCCACCACCCTCCCCTACGGGTCCGCCGGCGCCGCGACGGCGCGCGGGAAGCGGCAGGCGAAGCGGCTGCCGCGGCCGGGCTCGCTCTCCACCTCCAGCTCGCCGCCGTAGTGGGCGAGCGCGTGCTTGACGATGGCGAGACCTAAGCCGGTGCCGCCCTCGGCGCGCGAGCGCCCCTGGTCCACCCGGTAGAAGCGCTCGGTGAGGCGCGGCAGGTGCTCGGCCTCGATGCCCTCGCCGTCGTCCGTCACCACGAACCACGCGTGCTCGCCGTCCACCCGCCATTCGATGCCGATGGCGCCGCCGGCCGGGGTGTACTGGACCGCGTTGCGCACCAGGTTCGAGAACACCGCCCGGAAGTCCGCTTCGCTGCCGAGCGCCCGCGCGCCCGGCGCGACGCGGGTCTCGATGCGGTGCCCGCGCTCCGGGCGCAGGGCCTCGGCCTCTTCGCGCACGCGCGCGATCAGCAGCTCCACGTCCACCTCCTGGCGCGCCTCGGGCCGCCGCGCGCCGCCCGCTTCCGCCTCCATGCGCGACAGCAGCAGCAGGTCCTCGACCAGCTGCCGCATCCTCTCCGCCTGCCCGTGCATGGCTTCGAGCGGGCGGCGCCAGCGCTCGGGCAGGCCGCCGCCGCCCCCGGCCTCCGGCGCCGCCTCGCGCAGGATCTCGAGATGGCCGGCGAGGACCGCGAGCGGGGTGCGCAGCTCGTGCGAGACGTTGCTCACGAAGTCGCGGCGCACCCGGTCCAGGCGCACCCGCTCGGTCACGTCCCGGCAGATGAGCAGGCGCTGCCCGGAAGGGAAGGGCACGAGGCCCACGGTGAGGACCTGGTCCGGGGCGAGCGGCGCCGGGATCTCGACGAACTCGTCGAACTCCCCCTGCCGCCGGTAGCGCGTGAAGTCGGGATGGCGCAAGAGGTTGTCGATGTGCTGCCCCCGGTCCTGGGGGTCCTGCAGGCCGGTGAGACGCTGCGCCGCCGCGTTCGACCACACGATGCGCATGCCGGGGTCGAGGATCACGATGCCGTCGGGCAGCGCCTGGGCGGAGCGCTCGTACTGCTCGAGGCGGGCGCGCGCCTCGCGCTCGGCGGCGCGCGCGCGGCGGCGCTCCCGGTACGCCAGATGGAAGATCTCGCCCCAGAGTCCGGCCGCATCCGGCGGCGGCTCGTCGGACCCGGCGCGGAGCCAGCGCAGCATGCGCACCGCGCGCGCGAGCCCGAGCGCCACGTACGCCGCCGCCGCCGCCGCCAGCCAGCGGCCGAGCCCTCCGGTCAGGAAGGCGCACGCCGCCGCCCCTCCGAACAGCAGGAGGACGAGGCGGAGCTCGGAGAGCGCGGCGCGCCGCAAGGAAGGTCGAAGCGCGGAGAGGGGGCCGCCCGTCCGTCCTAGCCCGGATCGGCGGCCGAGAAGCGGTACCCGAAGCCGCGCACGGTCTCGATGCGCCGGTCGAGGCCGTGCGGCGCGAGCGCCTTGCGAACCCGCAGCACCTGGACGTCGACCGTGCGCTCTTCGACGATGGCGTCGCGGCCCCACGCGTTGTCGAGCAGCTCCGCGCGGCTGTAGACCCGGTCCGGGTGCGCGGCGAGGAAGTGCAGGAGGCGGAACTCGGTGGGGCCGAGCTTCACCTCCGCGCCGCGGGCGGTGGCGCGGCAGCGCTCGGGGTCGACCACGAGGCCGCCCGCCCGCACCACCCGCCCGCCGCTGCTGTCGGCGCTGTCGCCGGCGCGACGCAGCAGGGCGCGCACCCGCGCGCGCAGCTCGCGCGGCGAGAACGGCTTGGTCACGTAGTCGTCCGCGCCCGCGTCGAGGCCCCGCACCCGGTCCGGCTCGTCCGCCCGCGCGGTGAGGAGGATGACGGGCAGCGCGCGCTCGGCCGGATCGTCCGCCCGCCGCAGGCGGCGCAGGAACTCGTAGCCGCTCACCCCCGGCAGCATCCAGTCGAGCAGCACCAGGTCCACCGGCGCCGCGCGCAGCGCACGCCACGCGCCCGGCGCATCCACCGCCTCGGCCACGTCGTAGCCCGCCTCGCGCAGGTCGCCGGCCACCAGCTCGCGCACGTCCGGCTCGTCCTCGACCACCAGCACGCTTGCCGCCACCGCCGTCAGGCCTCGCTCTGCGCCTGCAGCGCCATGTGCTCCAGGCTGGTGTGGCGCACGTCCTTGCCCTTGACCAGGAACACCACGTACTCCCCGATGTTCTTGGCGTGGTCCGCAATCCGCTCGAGCGAGCGCGCGCACCACACGATATCCATCACCTCGGAGATGCGGCGCGGGTCCTCCATCATGTAGGTCACCAGCTCGCGCATGCAGGCGGAGTACTCGAGGTCGATGGTCTCGTCCTCGCGCGGGATCGCGACCGCCGCGTCCACGTCGAGGCGGGCGAACGCATCCAGCGCCTGACGCACGATCTGCAGCACGTGCCGCCCGAGGTTGCCCACCCCCGCGTAGCTCTTGGTCCACGGCGCCTTGCCCTCGAGCCGGATCGCCGTGCGCGCGATCCGCTCCGCCTCGTCGCCCATGCGTTCGAGGTCGGTGATGGTCTTGATGATCGCGTAGATGTGCCGGAGGTCGCCCGCCGCCGGCTGGCGGAGCGCGATGATGCGGGTGCAGTCCTCGTCGATCTGCACCTCGAGCCGGTTGATCTTGTAGTCGTCGCGCACCACCTGCTCGCCGAGCGCGCCGTCCTGACGGGCGAGGGCGTCCATCGCGCGGCTGATCTGGTCCTCGACCAGCCCTCCCATGTCGAGCACCAGGGTGCGGATGGCTTCCAGGTCCTCGTCGTACTGCCGGGAGATGTGCCGCCCCGTGACGGGCGGCCGGTACTCTTGCGCCTCTGCCATCTGCGCCGCTCCGGTTCGTCCGATTCGTTGCCGCCGCCGGCCCCTCGCCCCCGGGGGCCGCCGCTAGCCCACCCGCCCGGTGATGTAGTCCTCCGTGAGCTTGTGGCGCGGGTTGGTGAAGATCTGCGAGGTCCCGCCCACCTCGATCAGCCGCCCGAGGTGGAAGTAGGCAGTGCGCTGCGACACCCGCGCCGCCTGCTGCATCGAGTGGGTGACGAGGGCGATGGCGTACTGCTGGCGCAGCTCGTCGATCAGCTCCTCGATGCGGGCCGTCGCGATCGGGTCGAGGGCCGAGCACGGCTCGTCCATGAGG
>CAZSPS010000379.1:0-1846 GCA_964608875.1 uncultured Ectothiorhodospiraceae bacterium | reverse complement strand
CCTCGCGCGGCGCAAAGCCGCCAGAGCGGCGACCCCGGTCAGGCCGCTTCCCGCATTCGCCCGTCAGCGCCGGGAATCCCCAAACCAGTCAATGTGAGAAAAATCGCCGACCTTCTATCCGGCTAAAGCGCGAAACAACAGTACATGGTCGAAGTCCTCGATGAAGTGGAAGTGGAATGCACCGGGTCGTGCTCTTCGTGGTGCAGGGACTTCGCTGGCACGCGCCCGCAGCGCCGTCACCGCCCCGGCGGCCGGAGCGTCAGCGGAGGACCCGCGCTCGCGCGGGTTGACGGTGCGAGGACGTGTGACAGGATGTCCCGGCACTGCGGAGGGCGTGTGTGGTTGGGGTGAATTCCCGCGGTTCATCGAGGACGGCAGCCCGCGGGATCGGGCGGTGTGGGCGCACCGTCGGGATCGCGGGAGACGGTGATGCGGATCATCTCGGCGACGATCGCGTTCGCGCACCGGTCGGCGCCCCGACTCGGCATCGGTGCGGTCGCGGTCCGCCGCGGTGCGGGCTCAGTCCCAAGCGGCGGTCAACGTCGCCATCGGGGACTGGTCGGTCAGGACCTCGACCTGGTCGAGCGAGAGCCGTGCGAAGGCGAGGCACATGGCCACCTCGTCCCAGGAGTCGAAGGTCCCGTGGTCCTCGCCGGTCGTGAGTTCGACGACGGTGTACTCGGGCGGGTAGAGCGGCATCCCGCGCACGTACTGCGAGCGCTCGTGGGACCGGCGCGCGCAGGGTTCGCACCGCGCCGCTCCGTGCGAGGGCTCGCCGCAGTCGGTGCAAAGGCCCTCGGCCCGGCGCCTCGCGTAGAGCCTGCGGGCGGCGGCGTTCCTCTTCTCGGGGTCGCGGCGCTCGGTCTCGCGCACCGCGCACGGACCGCAGCGCGAGCCGCCGTCGAGCGTCGGCTCCCCGCAATAGCCGCACAGGCCCGCGGCCCGGCGCTCGGCGTATCGGTCGCGCTCGAACGCCCGGCGCGCCTCGCGGCAGGGCTCGCAGGTCGTGCCGTCGTCCGCGGGAGGCCGCTTGCCGCAGCTCGTGCACAGCCCCACGGCGAGCCGTGCGGCCAGGCGCCTCGCGCTCTTCTCGCGCCCGATGCGGCGCCGGGTCTCGACGTTGCGCCCGCCGTAGAGTTTGCCCGCGGCCTTCGCCTTCGCATACTTCGCGCGCTCGCGGGCCCGGCGCTCCTCGGCGCATGGCTCGCACATCGAGCGCCCCGCCACGGCCGGGGACTTCCCGCATCGCACGCACAATCCCGCAGCGCGGCGTTGTTCGGTCTCCCGGCGGGAACGCTCGCGCTCGTAGGCCGTGGCCCGCTCCCGGTCCCGCCGCGGAATCCCCGCGGCCCGCAGCCTCGCGTCCCTGGCCCGCCCGGCGACGGCGTCCTTCTCAAGGCACGGTCCGCACTGGCTGCGCTCGGGCTCGGGCGGGCGCTTCCCGCACTTCGGGCACAGGCCCCGGGCGATGCGCTCGGCGGTGCGGCGGTGGTAGCGCGCGAGGTCGCGGACCCGCTGCTTCTCGGCGCACGGCTTACACTGGCTGCGCTCGGGCTCGGGCGGGCGCTTCCCGCACTTGAGGCAAAGGCCCTGCGCTCTGCGTTCGGCGGTGCGCCTGTGGTAGCGCTCCAGGTCGCGCGCGCGCCGGGCCGCCTCAATGTCGTGGTCGCACATGGGACGTCCTCCTTGGCGGAGTGGGAATGCAGGTGAGGGACGCCCGGCCGGTGCGGGACCTCACAACGGCCCATAGTTGACTCAGTGATGCAGATCCGGTTACATCGCCGGCCATGCATGTCGGTCTCCACCAGTTTCGGGCTGAGACGATCAGATGGTTTTGCGACGCGGT
>CAZSPS010000378.1:0-2432 GCA_964608875.1 uncultured Ectothiorhodospiraceae bacterium | reverse complement strand
GCGAGCAACTCCTCGTAACGGTCGACGGCCCGCTCGATGCCGAAGAACGCCGCCCGCTCGCGCAGCGCGTCGGGGCGCGGCGGCGCATCGAGCGCGCGCTCCATGGCGCCCGCCAGCGCGTCCGGGTCCCCCACCGGCACGAGCTCGCCGAACCGCCCCCCCTCCAGGACCTCGCGCGGGCCGAACGGACAGTTGGTGCTGACCACCGGGCAGCCGCAGGCCATCGCCTCGATGAGCACGGTGGGCAGCGCCTCGTGCCGGGAAGAGAGGACGAACAGGCTGGCGCGCGCCAGGAACGCGTAGGGGTTCTCGACGAAGCCGGGGAAGTCCACGTGCCCGGCCACCCCGAGTTCGCGCGCCAGCGAGAGGAGGCGCGGGCGAAGGCTCCCCTGTCCCAGCACGATCAGCCGCGCCGGCCGACGCCGGGCGAGGAGCCTTGCGAAGGCGGCGAGCAGGTTGGGGAAGTCCTTCACCCTGCGCAGCCGGCCGACGGCGAGGATCACCGGACATCCTCCGGCGGCCTCGCCGCGAAGCCAGGGGTGCTCGACCGGCGCGCCGGCCCTCTTGTCGAGATCGGCCGGCACGACCGGGTTGTAGATGGTGTGGACCCGGCCGGGCTCGAGCCCGGGGATGGCGGCGAACTGCGCGGCTACGCCGTGCGAGACCCCCACCGCGGCGTCCGCGTAGGGATAGGCGCGATGCGCCCGCCGCCGCAGGCGCCGGTTCCGCAATACGTCGTGCAGCGTGGCCACGACCCGCGCCGGGCGGTGGCGCACGAGCCGCAGCGCCATCGTCGCCGCCGCCGCCGAGAGGACGTTCATGGCGAGCACGCCGCCCGGCCTCTCCCGCTCGAGGTACGCCGCCACCCCGGCCGCCCATCGGGGCAGCCGCGTGCTCGCAAGGAGCGGCCGTTGCCTGCCGTCCAGCTTCGCCGCCAGCGCGAGGCGCGGGTAGCGCACTCGCCACGGCAGGGGCGCGGGCACCAGCGGCCGCGGCGCGGCGGCCATGCGCCGCAGGTTCGCCCGCGTCCTGTCGTCGCCGCGGCCCGACGTGAAGAACAGCCGGGCCGCGTCCGGCGTCTCGTCCGGGTAGTGGCAGACCAGGCGCTCGAGCAGGAGGTCCACTTCGTACCCGCGCCCGATCAGCCCGGAGGCGATGGACAGCGCCTTGCGCTCCGCCCCCTGTCCGGCCAGGGTCGGGGTCAGGATCGCGATCCGGAGCCCGGTAGGCCGGCGGCGGGCGCTCAATGCATCGGACTCCACGGCTCAACCGGCCGCGGCTGCCCGCCCGTCCGGCCCGTCCCGATCCGTCCTGGAGGCGATGGCGAAGGCGCACGCGCACGCGATGAGCGCCCACCAGATGAGGCTCGTGGAGAGAAGGGCGTAGAACGCGAGATGCCCGGTGAAGGGAAACAGTGCCGTGATCGACATGAGGACATAGGGGTACGCGGACCGGAGCGCATCGCGCCCGAGCGCCCGGACCCTGGCGAAGAACGCCACCGCCAGGACCAGGTAGCCCAGCAACCCGATGGCGCCGGTCTCGGCCGCGATCTCGAGCAGATGCAGATGAGGGGACAGGGGGCCCCTGGGATTCGCGCACAGCTCTTCGAGATAGTCCCGCCCCGGGAGGAACTCCTTGTAGACGTGGCGGAACCCGCGCGGCCCGACGCCGTTCAGCGGGTGCTCGGACCAGACGTGCGCCGCCGTCTCCCACAGGGTGAAGCGGCAGGTGGTCGCACGCTCGATCCGCTCCCGGTCGCCGCTCCACAGTCCGGCCAGGGGTTCGGTGCGCCATTCGACGTTCTTCCACACCTGCTCGCCCCCCCCCGGGGGCCATGCGTAGGCCGCGAGCACGGCCGCCAGCGCCGCGGCGCCGACGGCGGCGGCAGTGCGCCGCAAGCGCCGCCAAAGGCTCCATCGCGGCCCTTCGCGCCGGCGGACCAGGAACCGGAACAGGAGGTAGCCGGCGCCGGCCACCGCCAGCGCGGCCCAGGAGGTCCGGCTGCCGGCGAGGAGCACCACCAGGAAGAAGGGCGCCAGGAGCAGCACCGGGCTCCACGGCCAACGCCGCACGGCCCGCCGCACCGCCTCGAAGAAGAGCGGCGAGAAGACCGCGAGCACGACGCCGAGCCTGCCGTGGATGTCGAAAGGACCCCGCAACTGGGCATTTTCCTGATGGATGACGGTCCCATAGGGATAGGGAATGCCGAACCAGTCGCGGCCGGTCGCGAACTGCCAGAGCGCGTCCGCGCACCAGAGGGCCGAGACCAGGGCCACCCCCACCACGAGCCTGTCGAGGTCCCGGAAGCGGGTGCAGGTCGCGATGACGTAGACCCCGGCGAAGTAGTAGATGCAAAGGCTCGCGGCCTTGCGCAGCGACTCGTCGAAGCTCACCGCATCGGGCAGGGACGCCAGCATGGGCAGCCAGATGCA
>CAZSPS010000377.1:0-2958 GCA_964608875.1 uncultured Ectothiorhodospiraceae bacterium | reverse complement strand
CGTGATCTACCGCAGGCTCGGAGTCGAGGAGTACTTCCAGTTCGACTTTCTTGAGAAGCCCGACACGGTGCTGCGAGGTATGCGCCTGGTGGACGGGGAGTACCGTCCGGTGGCGCCGGGAGGCAAGTGGTCGGGGCTGCGCAGCGAGGTGCTGGGCCTGGACCTGTTCCCGGTGGACCGCCTGCTGCGGCTCGGCGACCCGCTCACGGGCGAGCCGCTCCCGACGTCGGAAGAGGAGCGGGACGGGCGCCTGGAAGAGAAGGCGCGGGCGGACGAGGAGCGAGACGGGCGCGTAGCGGCGGAAGCGCGGGCGGATGAGGCGGAGGCGCGGGCGGACGAGGAGCGGAGCGGGCGCCTGAAAGAGGAAGAGGGCAGACTGAAAGCGGAGGCGCGGGTGAAGGAGCTGGAAGCGCGCCTTCGTTCCCGGCCGCCCGGCTAGGTTCTCGCCGCGCGGCCCCTGCCGTGGGCGGCAGGGGGCCGGAGGGCCGGGCCGCCGCCGGGAGGCCCCGGCGGCAGATCAGGGACGGCGAGCCGGCCGTGCCGCCTCAGAAACCGGCCTCGAAGTTCAGCATCAGCGCCTGCCCGCCGCCGGCGCGCTCGTTGAGCTCCGCGCCGAAGCGCATGTGCAGGGGGCCTTGCGCGGCGGCGGCGGGCGCGAGCTGCCAACCCAGGCGCCACTCCGAGCCTCCCTCCGTCATCCCCATGCCGGCCCACGGCTTGCTCACGTAGCGGTCGCCGAACGCGCCCAGCCCGTACCCCGCCTCGGCGCCCAGGCGGGCGCCCGGCAGCTCATCCCGCCGCGTCGCCAAGCGGCCGGCATCGCGCAGGTTGAACAGGGCCTCGGCGCCGCCGCCGGCGCGCGCCCCGTAGCCGCTGTTCAGCGACAGCGCGAGGCCGCGCTCCGAAGACGGGTCGAGGTCGTAGCGCACCTCGCCGGACACGCCCCACTCCTTCATGCCGCCCGCTTCGTGGGCGATCAGGGAGCGGCCCTTCAAGTCCGCCCAGAGGCCGTTGGCGGCGCCCTCGTAGGTGACGCCCAGCCCCACGTCCATGCCGCTGCCGTCCGAGGCGCCGCCCCGGTCGTGCAGCAGCCCCAGCTCCAGAGTGGGGGTCAGCATCGCGCCGTCCTGCAACTCGGTGGCGCGCGCGCCCTCGAGCCCCAGACGCAGGCGCTGGGTATCCACGGACACCGCGTCCAGCCGCTCCGTCACCGCATCCGCCCCCATCTGCACGAAGAAGGCGTCGGCCTTGACCGCCATGGCGAACTCGCCCGCCGTCTCCGGCGGCAGCTCGTTGCGAACGCCGCCGGCGCCCATCAGCAGGTCGATGCCGGTCTCGAAGGCATCGTCCCCATCCTGCGGCGTGTACTTGAGGTCTCCCGAGCCGAGGCCGGCGGCGGCCCAGGTCGAGAGCCGCTCGGTGAACCGGTAGCGCGTGTAGGGATAGACGCCGGTGAGGTCGATGTCGATGTTGCCCTCGCCGTCGCCGCCGTCCACCACCCGGTAGTCGGTGTCGCCCGTGCTGCGCGCCACGGACAGGCCCAGCATCCAGGGGCCGGCGGACCAGTCGGCCCCCACCTGCCCCGTCGTCACCGAGCCTTCCAGCTCCAGGCCGTCTTGGTTGTCGGCGTAGGAGGAGTAGGCGCCGCGGCCCCATACGGACACGCAACCGTCCGCCATGCCGTCGCGCGCCAGGGAGAACGAGCTGCCGGCGAGGGCGCTCCGGCCGTCGATGTCGTCGGCCCTGCCGGACAGCCAGCGCACGGCGCTTTGCTCGACCGTAGCCCTATTCCAGCCGACGCGCTGTCCCGCCACCGTGAGTTGCGAGGACTCCGGCGCGCAGTCCCCGTCCAGGCGCGAGCGGGCCGCATCCAGCGTCTGCAGGGCCACCGCCCGGCCGAACAGCGCCAGCGACCTCTCCACCGTGTCCTGGACCCTGGCGTCGCGCTTCACCCATTTGCTGGTCTTGGTCTCGGGGTACTCGTCGTCGTCCATGAACGTCACGGTCACCCGCAGCACCTTGTCCTCGTCCTCCGCCGTCGGCGTGTACGTCTCCGAGTCCGTCCCAATGTTCTCGGCATTCGTGCCGGAATCATCGTCCGCCCGCTCCCATTGGTAGCGGAAGGCAAACATGGCGTCCCTGGCCTCGACGCTGCGGGCCCGGGTGAGGCCGTTCACCGGATCCCGGATGTCGCTCGTGTTCGCCGTCAGCGTGCGGCCCACCTGCACCCTGCCGTCGATGGTCAGCTCGCCCACCGCCGGCACGTTGTCGCGCCGGTCGATCGCATCGGTCCAGCCGCTGGCGAAGGTCTCGGGGTAGCCGGCGTCATCGGAGAACGTCACGACCACCCGCAACACCTTGCCCTGGTCCGCTTTCACCAAGGTGTAGGAAGCACCGGTGGCGTTCTCCTCAATCTCCTCCCGGTCCGTCCCGGTGTCATCGTCCGCCCGCTCCCACTGGTACGTGAAAGCGAACCCGGCATCGCCGCGGCGGGCCCGGGTGAGGCCGTTGCCGTCTCCGATGGCGGTCGTGTTCGCCGTCAACGGCATGTCCACTTGCGGCGCCGTGCCGTCTTGCGGTATCCCGTCAACGGTCACATCGCCCGTGGCCGCCGTCGGCGGCGGCACCGCCGCCGTCGCCCAGTTGCTGTTTATGGGCCCCTCTTGGTAGCCGTCATCGTCGGTGAACCTCACGGCCACCCGCAGGTGCTTGTTATGGTCTGCCTCGACCGGGGTGTAGGAGGCCTGGGTCGCGCCCATAATCACCTCCTCGTTCATCCCGTCGGCATTGTCCGCCCGCTGCCACTGGTACGTGAAAGCGAACCCGGGGCGGGTCCGGGTGAGGCCGTTCACCGGGTCATCGATGGCGTCCGTGTTCGCCGTCAACGCCACACCCACCCGCGGCAGCTCTATCCCGTCGACGGTCACGTCGCCCGTGGCCGCCTCGTTGTCGCGGCGC
>CAZSPS010000376.1:0-5497 GCA_964608875.1 uncultured Ectothiorhodospiraceae bacterium | reverse complement strand
GCGGGATTCGCGCTCATGTCGAGGACTCCGGTCTGTGGTTCTGGGGGAGATCGGGACGGAACGCAGGTTCGTCCCCGCAAGTGGACGTAACCAGCGGCGCCAGTGTAACCGACCGCCTCGTTCCCCTACGGACGTCCGCCTGTCGCCCTGTCGCTGGCCTCATGCCGGGCGGCCGGAGGCCGGCGGTGCGCCCACGCCCACGCCCATCCCGGCCAACAGCTCCAGGTAGCGGCCGGCCGAGGACGCCACGGTGAAGTCCGCCGCGCGCGCCCGCAGCCGCTCGGACGGCGCCGGCCTCTCCAGCGCTTCCAGCAGCGCCGCCGCCAGCGCGCCCGCGTCGCCCACCGGCACGAGCCCTCCGAGCGCGCCGTCGGCGAGGGTCTCGCGCGGGCCGCTGCGGCAGTCCGTGCTGACCACCGCCGTGCCGCACGCCATGGCCTCGACCAGCGCGTTGGGGGAGCCCTCGAACACCGACGAGAGCGCGAACACCCGCGCCTTCGCCATCCACGGCATCGGATCGATCACGAACCCGGCGAAGTCCACCAGGTGCGCCGTACCCAGCCGCTCGGCCAGCGTCTCCAGGGCGCTGCGCTCCGGACCCTCCCCCAGCACCACCAGGCGCGCCGGCCTCGCCCGCACCACCTCGGCGAACGCCCGCAGCAGGGTCGGCAAGTCCTTCTGCGGCACGAGCCGGCCGGCGCACAGCACCACCGGCGGCTGCCCCTCCTCGAACCAGGGGTGATCCACCCGCGCCTCCATCGCCCGCGCCACGCGCTCCGGGTCCACGGCGGGGTTGTGGATGAGCTCCACCGCCTTCGCCCCGCGAATCCACCGTTCGGCCTCTTCGGCCGAGTCGCGCGAGTTGGCGACGATCGCGTCCGCCGCCGGCAGCAGGCGCCGCAGCAGCCTCAGGAGCAGCCGGGTGCGCCAGTCCTTCGTCCGCTCGAGCATCTGGGGGAGGTTGATCACCACCCGCACGATGAGCCGCAGGTCCTCCCCGGCGAAGTACTTCTTGGCGGCGAGGGCCAGCGCGCTGCCGAGCTCCGGGGTGGCGATCATCGTGCACGGCCCCTCTCGCAGGTAGCGCACCAGGGCCGGGAAGCTCTTCAGGTACTTCCAGGGGGAGAGCCCCGGCAGACGGCCGATGCGGGTGGACGGGCACAGGACCGTCAGCCGCATCCGCTCGGGCAGCAGCTCGACGAGCGGCCCCTTCGCTTCCACGACCAGCATCTCGACCGGCGCACCCCGCTCCGAGAGCTCCCTCGCCATGGCGAGCATCTCGCGCTCGGCCCCGCCGCCTTGCAGGTTCGGCACGAAGATCGTGAGCCGCGGCTCCGGCTGCGGCTCCGGCCGCGCCTCTCCCTTTGCGGCGGCGCTCATCGGCCCTTATCCGCTCCCACCCCGGTCGAACGCCCCGCTCCGAACGAACGCCGGCATCGTACCGCCGCCGGGTCCTCCCGTCCATCGGCGCACCCCGGCCGCGGCGACGCGAGCCATGCCATCGATCGCCCGGCCGCCCGGCGGGGCATCTGCGATAATCCAGCGCATGCCCACGAGGACCGCCGACGGCAAGGCCCCCACCCTCCGCTTCCCGCTACCCTGGACGGCAGTGCCGGCGGCGCTCCACGAGCGCCTCGACCGCTGGCTGTTCCGCCTCGTCCTGCTCACCTTCGTGGCCAGCATCCTGTTCGCGAGCGCACCGCTTCCGCTCGGCGGGCCGAACGTGCTCCTGGCGGGCGCCGCGATCGGGGTCCTGCTGCTCCGCATGGCGGCGAAGGGCTACGCCGAGGTCCACCGGGGCTTCGCCCCGTTCCTGCTTTGCGGGCTGCTGATGATGGCCTGGGCGGCATGGGTACACCTTGCCACCGGCACCATGGGAACTACCCGGATCGGGCGCATGGGCATCGGCCTCGGCATCGCCGCCGCCACCTGCGCGGCGGTCACGGCCGGCAACGTGAGGCTCCTCCTGTACGCGATCGTCCTGTCGGTGCTCGCGTCGGTGTCGTTCGGGCTGGCCTTGCTCCAGTGGCCGGACACTCTGGGGCCGATCTGGAGGACCGTCGCCACGGTGGACGAAAGCGCGATCACGCCCGTCTTCAGCCATGGCCGGCTGGCCGGCATCGCCAACAGCATCGACACGCTCAGCTCGCACCTCGCCATGGCCATCCCCATCACCGTCGGGCTCTGGCTGCGAAACATCGGGCGCGACCCCATCAAGGTGGGAAGGGTGATCCTGCTGAACCTTCTCCTGCTGTTCCAGGCCGCCGCCGTGGTGTTGATGGACCGGCGATCGCTCGCCGTCGCCCTGCTTTTCGGGGGCGCCGCGGTCCTGATCGGCACGCTCGGATACTGGCCTCGCGCCAAGATGATCCGGTTCGCCCGGCAGGCGTTCTGGATCGCCGCGTGCCTGTCCGTCGCGGGCGTCCTGTTCGTGTTCAAGGACGACATCGCGAGGAAGGTCCGGGAAGCCGGCCCGGCGCCGCAGGCGGCCTCGGAGCCCGCCGCCGGGCTGCCGCCGGCACAACGGGAGCGGTCCGCGCCTGCCCGGAGTGCCTGCATGGAGGACCTCGGAACCTTGCTCCCGCCGGTATCCATCGCCGGCGAATGGAACGGGAGCTGCACGCCGGTGCATACGACGCCCCGGCGCTCCGGATACGCCCGCTACTATTCCTTCGTCATGGCCCGGCAAGCGCCCCTTGCCATCCACGCCGTGACGGATGCGAACTGCTGCTATCTGACCCTCCTGCCCGGAAAGCTTCCGCACCCGACCACCGGCCCCGCCGGCGGGCCGTTGAAGCGGAACAGGCTCCGCGCCGATGGCGGGTACCTCTGGGTCGACCTGCCGGCCGGCGAATACACCCTGGCCGTCGTCACCCACCGCCGCGGCCGGTCGCGAAGCTTCGAGCTCGAGCTCATCTTCGATCTCGAGAGGAAAACCTCCTTCGACCACCGGTACCGGATGTTCGAGGTGGCGTACCGGTATGCCCTGGAGTATCCGTTGGGAGCCGGGGGCTTCTTTCCCGCCAGCCGGCACCTGAACGACGACATGAGCGCGAAGCTGATGCTGAACTTCCTGGAGAAGCAGCTGCACAACCACCTGCTCGTGGTCCTCTCCCATTACGGTCTGCCCGGCCTGGCCTTGGCGCTCCTCTTCTACGGCTGCCTCTTCCGGTCCGCCTTTCGATCCGTCGCGCTGGCCGGACGGTCACGGAACGCATACGGCATCTACCTGGCCGCCACCACGGCCGGAATCCTGACGACCTGCTTCGTCTACATGCTCTTCGCTCCGGCCGGACCCTTCTACCGAAGCTGGCACTACTTCCTCGCGTTCGGGCTGGTGTTCGGGGTGGAGCGCATCCTGAGCATCGAGAGGGCGAACGGCGCGACCACCGCCACGAACACCAGGAAGTGGAGCGTGTAGGCCCAGCTCGCACCCTCGGCCCGGTACGCGGGCACCAGGAGGAAGAGCGCCGCCACCTGCACGGCCAGGGCGGCCAGCCGGCCCACGAACACCGGACCCGCGCGCCCCGCCGCCGCCGGCAGGGCCTGCCATGCGGTGCTGGCCGCGAACACGAGGGCGCCGGGGATCATGATCAGCAGCAAGGGCGCGGCGCCCGCGAAGTCCTCGCCCAGCCCCAGCCGTATGAGCGGCGCGTGGAACAACGCCAGCAGCCCGTAGCCCGCCCCGGCCAGCGCCAGCGAGAGGAGCGTGAAGCGCAGCGACAGGCGGCGCAGCCCGGAGCGGTTCGCGTCCGCGCCGTACCACAGCCGGCTGTACTCGGCCTGCACCCCGAGCGAGATGGGCACGAAGGGCCGCATGCAGATGTCGGCGATCTGCCGCGCCCCCCGGTACAGCCCGAGCTGGGCGGAGCCGAGCAGGTGCCCCAGCAGGATCGTGTCGAGGTTGAGGAACACCGCCCCCAGCGACGTGGACGCGAACGACACCGCCTGGAACCGGACGAGGTCGCGCGGGATCCGCCGCAGGGAGAAGAAGCGCAGGTGCAGCGGCAGCCCCGCACGGCGCGCGGCCGAGAACGTGCCGGCGAACATCGCCGCGCCGAAGACCAGCGCCCCGGCGGCATAGGCCGCCGCCACCGCCGGGAGGCCGCCACCGCCGCCGCCGGTCAGCCACACCCAGGCCAGCACCGCGACCCGCACCAGCACCTCCGCCGTCGCGGCGGCGACGGTCAGCGGCACCCGGTCCGCCAGGCGCAGGATGGCGAGCTGCTCCTGGTGCCCGGCATGGAAGACGAGGACGGTGGCGTAGACCAGCATCGCCGTGACGTGCGCATCCGCCACGCCGAACAGCCCGCCGGCCGAGAGCGTCAGCCCCGCCGCCACGCCGTAGGCGGCCCAGGCCGTGGCCACCGCGCCGCCGAGCGCGAACACCAGCACCGCCCCCGCCTCTTCCCGGCGCCCCTGGGCGAGGCCGCGGGTGACGTAGGTGGTGATGGCCTCGAAGCCCGGCAGGTACAGGAGGCCGCCGACGAGCGCGGTCACGGCCATGAGGACGGCGAATACGCCGTAGCCCTCCGGCCCGAGGATGCGGGCGCACAGCGCCACCCCGACGAGCCCGCCCAGCAGCTCGACGCCGACCCGTGCGCCCATCCAGACGCTCTGCCGGGCCGCACGCCGCTCCGAAGCCGGGAACCACCGGCGGCCGAGACGCAACAACATTCAGCTCAGGAGCCGGCTTGATCCGAGGAGGGCGGCGGCTCCGGCGGGAGCTCGGCGATGATGGCGTAGTGCCGGGGCTGGCGGTGCAGCGCCAGGTCGAAGATGTTGCTCCGGATCTCGGCGCAGCGGTCCAGGTCGCAGTCCGCCGTCACCACTTCGTCGCCGAGGGTCGTGCACATCGCCGCGATCTCCCCCGTGGGGGCGATGATGCAGCTCTGGCCGATGAGGTCGCAGCCCTCCTCCCGGCCGGCCTTCGCCACCCCCACCACCCACGTCCCGTTCTGGTAGGCGCCGGCCTGCATGGAGAGGTGGTTGTGGAAGTTCTGGAGATGGTCGAGCTGCGGGGCGCGCGGGTAGTGCACCGGGGTGTTGTAGCCAAGCAGCACCAGCTCCACCCCCTTGAGGCCCATCACCCGGTACGTCTCCGGCCAGCGCCGGTCGTTGCAGATGCACATGCCGACCCGCCCGTCGAACGCATCGAACACCGGGAAGCCGAGGTCGCCCGGCTCGAAGTACGCCTTCTCGAGGTGCTGGAAGGGCCAGTCCGGCTCGTGGTTGTCGTGGCCCGGCAGGTGCACCTTGCGGTACTTGCCCACGATGCGCCCGGAGCGGTCCACCAGCACCGACGTGTTGAAGCGCCGCTTCCGGTTGCCCTCGCGCGCCAGCTCCGCGTAGCCGAGGTAGAAGCCGACCTCCAGCTCGCGCGCCAGCTCGAACAGCGGGGCCGCCGCCCCGGTGTCCGGCGGCCCGTCCTCGTAGAAGGCGTCGAGCTCGGCCTCGTCCTCCATCCACCACCGGGGGAAGAAGGTGGTGAGCGCCA
>CAZSPS010000375.1:0-21058 GCA_964608875.1 uncultured Ectothiorhodospiraceae bacterium | reverse complement strand
GCCCGGCGAGCCGGTCCGCGGTCTCGGGGCCGAACTTCCGGGCTGTCAGCCGGCGCATCACAGCGATCTGGCCTTCGGTTCGGCCTTCTACCCGGCCTTCTACCCGGCCCTCAATCCGACCTTCCTCGCGCCACTTCGCCGTCCACTCGTTCACCGATTCACGCAGCATCGTTCCTGCCTCCCTCCAGTCTTTGAGCACCGGCCAGTCCATCTTCTGGCGCCAGGCCGGGACGTGAGCGTAGCCCATCCATGCCCAGAACGCGCGCGCCAGGTCCTCGGGCGCGGCCTCCTCGTGCGCCCACTCCTCGTGCAACCACTCGATCAGCGCATCGACCACGGCCGCTTCCTCTTCCAGGCGCCGGCTCTGCACCAGGCGCACCAGTATCGCGAAGAGATTGCGCCCCTCGGGCAGGGGAGCGCAGTAGCGGTCGAGGTCGAGCAGGAAGTAGCGCTGCGCGGGCTGGTAGGGGGCGAGGTTCTCGGCGGGCGCAGCGCACAGCCCCGCCATGTCCTCTTCGGCCGTCCATTGCGCCTTCCCGTGGTAGAGCACGATGGGGAGCACCGGCGGGAGGGGCTCGGACGGGCGGGCGGCCGGTGCCTCGCCGCCCGGAGATTTCCGGCGGTCGGGCCGGTCGTGGTCGGGCGGGGCGCTCCGGTCATCCGGCGGTTCCTGTTCGCTCGATGGGTCCTGCTTGTCCGGAGGCGCCTCCTTGCCTGGCGATTCCCGGCTTCGCAGCCGGCCCTGATAGTGCAGCGCGGTGTAGACCAGCATGCGCACCGCCATGGTGGGGTCGACGGTGGACTGGAACTCGAGCGCCACCAGGACCGAGCCTGTCCGGTCGCGGAAGGGCACCTCCCAGACCACGTCCTGATGACGCTGGAGCAGCCCGTTGCTCACCAGGCTCCCGGACCGGTCCTTCGACCTGGAGAGGTCGAGGTGCTCGACCCATGCGCGGGGGACGAACTCGGCGAGCAGGTCGCGGGGCAGGGCCGGGAAGGAGAAGAGCAGCTTCCAGGCGGCGTCGTACGGGGTGGTCATGGCCGGGGGCTCCGGGCGGAGGATGTGACCGGAGCGGCGGCGGCCGGCGCCTGCCGCCAGTCGGCGAGGCAGGGGCGGACGCGGCAGCGCCCGGTCGGTGATGCCGGCGAGCGTGCCCCGGCCGGCGCCGTGCATCCATCGGCTTCGCGCCCGTCGTGCGTAGGCGCTCAGCCCGACGGCACGTACGCCCCGGGCAGCGGCCCGACTCCCCGTGGAGCGCGGCCCGTGATGTCGTCCGCACGACAGGCGGTCCCTCGCCGGGCGACACTCGCCGCTTCGGCCTCACCCCTGCGAGGCGCGGTCCTCCGCCGCAGCCGCTTCGCACAGCCGCGCCACCCGGTCGAGCAGCTCCTCGGCGCTGGCGCACTCCAGCAGCCACTCGCCGACCTCGCCCAACCGCTCCGGGTCCGAGATCTCCGCGAGGCGCCCGGCGAGCCGATCCGCGGTCTCGGGGTCGAACTTCCGGGCCGCTTGCCGACATATCACGGCGGCTTGGCCTTCGGTTCGGCCTTCCACCCGGCTGCGCTCCACCAGTGGAGCCGCCCGCTCCGCGAACCGCCGGTTCGCCCACCGGGCGACCTGCTCGCTCATCACTTCGTTCGGCATGATCTTCCCCTCGTTCAAGTCGTCGAGAATCGACAAGTCCGGCTTCGGCAACCCGTGCCGCCTGCGCGCCTGCTCGTACCAGACGAGGAAGGCGCCCAGCAACTCCGGCTGGTCGGACGACGACACCCGCCCGGCCAGCGTCTCCAGCGCCTCCTCCACCGTCTCCACACTGCGGCAGTGCGCGAGGCGAATCAGCGCCGCCATCAGGTTGGGCGCTTCGGGCAGAGGGCCAGTATAGGCGCCCACGTCGAGCAGGAAGTAGCGCTGCGCCGGCTGGTAGGAGGCGAGGTCCTCACCGGGCGGTACGCACAATCCTGCCACATCCTCCTTGGCCCACCACCTTGCCGTCCCGTGGTAGAGCACGATGGGGAGCACCGGCGGGAGGGGGTCGGGCTTGACGCGACGCCGCCGGCCCTTGCGGTCCCTGTCGTCGGACCCGGCCCTGGTGGCGCGTCGCAGCTCCTTGTTGCGCAGCAGCTCCTGATACAGCAGCGTCGAGTACTCCAGCACCCGCACCGCCATGGTCCGGTCCACTCGGGACTGGAACTCGACCGTCACCAGGACGAAGCCCGGCCGGTCGCGGCGGCGCACCCGCCACACGCGGTCCGCGTGGCGCTCGCGCAGCCCGTCGCTCACGAGGTCTCCGGGCCAGGGTTGCAGTGTGGAGAGGTCGAGGTTCCCGACCCATGCGCGGGGGACGAATCCGGCGAGCAGGTCGCGCGGCATGTCGGGGAAGGAGAACAGGCGCTTCCAGGCGGCGTCGTACGGGGTGGTCATGGCCGGGGGCTCCGGGCGAAGGGTGCGACCGGAGCGGTGTTAGCCCGTGCCTGTCGTCTGTCGGCGAGGCAGGGGCGGACGCTGCGGCGCCCGGTCGGTGATGCCGGCGAGGGTGCCCCGGCCGGCGCCGGGTATCCATCGGCTTCGCGCCCGACGTGCGCAGGCGTTCAGCCCGACGGCACGTACACCGGAGGGGGGCACCGGCTGCGCGGCTGTCCCGGGTTACGCGGCGGGACGCGGGCCGGTGGGTCCGAGGGAACTCACAGGATTCCGAACAGCCTGCCCAGGATCACCAGGTTGATCGCGCTCATGATCCCCATGCCGTACCGAAGTTCCCTCCGCAGGGAGTCGAGATCGGCCTTGGTAGCGAGCCGTTCGAGGTCTGCGTTTGCGACGGCACGAAGCTGTGCAGCATGTGCCTCGGCGTGCCTGCGGTCGATGCCTGCGGCCTCCAGGGCCTGCACGGCGGCAAGCGGGTCGAATGCGGACGCGGTCATGCCGGATTCCTCCTCCGAAGTCCGAATCCTACTCCTTGCGGGTCCGGATTGCGCGGCAGGTCCCGATACGGCACCCCGGTCGCATCCGGTCGATAGCGCTGGGCAGCGTGCACCGCATGGTGTCGTGCATCCATCGGCCCGGGGCCCGACGCGCGTAGGCATTCAGCCCGACCGCACGTACACCGGATGCGGATCGAAGGCCCGCATACCGACCAAACGGCAAGATCCGCGCGTCACTGGAGGGCGGTGTTCGGATCGGCGATCTCACCGGCACGGGCGGGACGCAGCGAGGGCGATGGTCATGAAGGAGGGCGCAGACATCGGATACCGCGAGCCCGGGATTTCGGGCGGCTCCGCCAGCGCCAGTGTGTATGAGTGTTTGTTTGCAGGCAGTGCCGCACGAGGACGCCCGGCACGCGGAACGCCCGGGTCGGGGCACGGGTTCGCGGCGTGGCGGAACGCCGTCCGCGCGAAGCGGGGGGCGGCGCCGGCGCTTCGAGTCGGCCTCGCCGGACGAGGAGCATGGCGATGAGCGAATGGGGGATTCACGGCGCGCGGGGCGTGTTTCAGGGGATCGTGGAAGGACTGATGCGCACGCTGCTGGAGGACCATCCCACGCTGCTCGGGGAGCGGGACGTGTCCAACCTGATGGACGCCGAGTACTGCAAGGGCGTGCTGGGCCTGAGCATCGCCAACTTCGCGCTCCTGCGCCATCGCGACCAGGGGCACATGGTCCAGGGCCACGCCAGGTACTGGAAGCACGTGTACGCGGGCGAGTTCTACGTCTGCTCGCAGTGGTGGAAGGACCATCACCCGACCAACGCGGCCGCGCTGTCGGGGTTCGCGGCCGGGATCGCCGAACGCAGACCTTCGCATCCGGGCACGCCGGCGCTCCGCCGCCACATCGAGGACCTCGACCGTTACGCCGGTACCGGCGATACGTTTCGATTCGCGGCGAGCGGGAGGCGGCCGTGATTGACGCAGGGCTCGCCGCGGGCGCCCTTCCACCGGGCGGCGAGGCGGAGGTGCACGCGGCCTCCGCCCCGCACGAGGCCATCGACGCGCTCGCCTTCGCGACCGACGCGGGGAGCGAGGCGGCGCTGGCCGAGGGCCTGTCGCACCTTGCGAACGCGCAAGTCTGGGGCGGCGGGCTTCGCGCAGCGGTCGAGGCGCTCCGGCAAGGCGAAGCGGCACCGCTCGTCTTCGTCGACCTCGACGGCGAGACCTACCCCGCCGGGGCGCTGTACGAGCTCGCGGCGGTGTGCGAGGAGGGCACCGCGGTGGTGGCGTTCGGCACGGACGCGACGGCCTCGTACTGCCGCGCGGTGCTGCTCGCGGGCGTGAGCGAGTATCTGGTGAAGCCGCTCGACGCGGCGGCGGTGCGCGAGGCGGCGGCGCGGGTCGCGGCCGGCGAGGACGATGGTCTGAAGGGCGCGCTCGTCGGGTTCACGGGCACCGGGGGCACGGGGGCGACGACCCTTGCCGCGCTCACCGCGCTCGAGGCGGCGTCGCGCGGGCGCTACGTCTCGGTGCTCGACCTGAGCCGCACGTCGCCGGCGGCCTCGCTCGCGCTCGACGTGGAGCCCGCGAGCGGGCTCGTCGACCTGCTCGGCACCGCCGCGCGCGCCTCGCTCCACCCGGAGATGGTGGAGCGGGTGGGGGTTGCGCGCTCGCCGCGCCTCACCGTCTACGGCTATGCGCAAGGCGCGGCGGGCGCCCCGGCCGCGCCCGCGTGGGCGGTGTGCGAGCTGCTCGTCGAGCTCCAGCGCCGCTCGCACCTGGTGATCGTCGACGGGGTGGACGACGCGGCCCTTCGCCACGCGGTGCTCGCGCTCGTCGACACCCGGGTGCTCGTCATCGAGCCGACGGCGACGGGCGCGCCGGCCGCGGCCCGGACAATTGCCCGCCTCGGGCCCCTGCTCGGGCGCGGCTGGCCGCACGTCGTGGTCCATAACCACACCCGGGCGTTCGACCTCGCGGCGGGCGAGCGTGCGCTCGCGCGGGCGGGCTTTCGCACCCGGCCCCATGTCGCCGTCCCGTTCGAGCCCGCACTCCCCGCCTTCGCCGCCTGGGGCATGCCCGACAGGCGGGTGCCCCGCACCCTTCGCGAGCCGCTGGCCGGGCTCGTCGACCGGGTCCTCGCCGCCGCGGCTCCCGAAGCGCCGGTGCCGGCGCAGGCCGCCGGGCGCCCCGCAGCAGCCGAGGCGGCGGCGAAGCCGCGGTCCCGCGGTACGCCGCGCCGGCCGGCTCCGCGCCCGAAGCGCACGCCGCTGCGCGCGGCGCTGCGCGGGTTGCTCGGGTCCGCCGGGCGCGTCCAGCCCGCGGGCGGAGGAGCGTAGAGCGATGCCCGCGCGCGCATTCGGCCGCCGTCCCCGCACCGCCGCGCCGGCGCCACCGGCCCCGGCGCTCGCCCCGGTCCCGGATGCGCCCGGCGCGCCCGCGGCCCCGGAGCCCGCACAGGCCCCGCGCCCCGCGCGCCCGGCGCCGCCTGCGGACGGGGCCATCGCCGAGACGGTGGCGCGGCTGCATCCGCTCATCGTGCGCTCGCTCGACATGTCGAAGATCGGCGGTCTCGACAACGCGGCGCTCGCCACCCAGCTCCTCGCGTTTCTGGAGACCGAGGAGGTCGACGCGGGGTCCTTGAGCCCGCTCGAGCGCCAGCGCGTGGTGACCGAGCTTGTGCACGATATCAAGGGGCTCGGCCCCATCGAGCCGCTCCTTCAGGATGCGGAGGTCTCCGACATCCTCATCAACGGGACGGGCTCGGCCTACGTCGAGCGCCGCGGACGGCTCGAGCCGGTGTCGCTCGCGTTCCGCGACGCGCAGCACCTGGTGCACATCGCGCAGCGCATCGCCGGGCAAATCGGGCGGCGCGTCGACGAGTCGAGCCCGATGGTCGATGCGAGGCTCCCCGACGGCTCGCGGGTCAACATCATCATCCCGCCGCTCGCGCTCGACGGGGCGGCGATCTCCATCCGTCGCTTCGTGATGCGCGGCTCGAGCCTCGCCGACATGGCCGAGCGCGGGGTGCTGTCGCCTTCGATGGCGGAGATGTTCCGCATCGCGGTGCAGGCGAGGCTCAACATCCTCATCAGCGGGGGCACCGGGGCGGGGAAGACCACGTTCATGAACGCGCTCTCGCGGGAGATCCCCGACGGCGAGCGGCTCATCACCATCGAGGACGCGGCGGAGCTTCAGCTCCAGCAGCCGCACGTCGTTCGATTGGAGACCCGCACGGTGAGCGCCGAGGGCACCGGCCAGATCACGATGCGCGACCTGCTGGTCAACACCCTTCGGATGCGCCCCGACCGCATCATCGTCGGCGAGGTCCGGGGCGGCGAGGCGCAGGAGATGCTCCAGGCGATGAACACCGGCCACCCGGGCTCGATGTGCACGCTGCACGCGAACAACCCGCGCGATGCGCTGACACGCCTGGAGAACATGCTGATGTCGGCGAGCGGGGACATTCCGCTGCCCGCGCTCCGGCGCCAGATCGCCGGCAGCGTCGATCTCGTGGTGCAGCTCGCGCGGCTGCGTTCCGGGCACCGGTGCGTGACCAGCGTGACCAACGTGGCCGGCATCGAGAACGACATCGTGACCACCGAGGAGATGTGGCGCCGGCGACCGGGGCCGGTGGACACGGCGCGCCCGCCGGTGTTCGAGACCTCCGGCCGGCTCCCGTCCTGGACCGAGGCGGTCGACGCGGTGAGCCTGCGCGAGCCGCTGCTCGCCGCGCTCCAGACCGACCCCCGCATCGGGGAGGCGGACCCATGAGCCCGCTCGCGGGCGCGCTCTACGCCGCGGCCGCCACGGCGGCGGTGTTGCTCATCATCGTCGGGCTGGTCCTCGCCCACCGCCGCGACCGGCTGCACTACGTCGGCCGCGACAGGACGCTGGAGCGCAGGCTTCGCCGGGTGGCGGCGCCGCTCGCGGGCCCCGCCGGAGCGGTGGCGGAGGCCGCGGGCGCGGAGAGCATCTTCCGCGAGCGCGAGGACCGGTCACGCCTTGCGTGGGTGTGGACGCCGCTCGCGCGGCGCTACCCGCTCGTCAATCCGCCGCGGGCGTTCGCCGTGGCGCTCGGGGCGGGGGTGGCGGCCGCCGCGTTCGCGGGGTTCGCGCTCTGGTTCCTCAAGGTCCCCGCGGGGTGGTGGACGGTGCCCGCGCTCTGGACGGCGGGCGGCTTCGGGGGATGGCAGGCGCTCCGGTGGCAGCAGGCGAGACAGGAAGCCGCGTTCATCCGCCAGTTCCCCGAGGTGGTGGACCAGATCGTGCGCCTCGCCGGTGCGGGGGTGCCCGCGGTGGAGGCGCTCTCGGTGGTGGCGGCGGACGCGCCGGAGCCGGTCAGGCCCGTGCTCACCGAGGTCTGCGACGCGCTCACCGCGGGGCTCGACGCCGACCGCGCGCTCCGGATGGCGGCCGAGCGGGTGCGCATGGCCGAGTTCACGCTCTTCGCCGCGGTGCTGAGGCTCCAGAGGCGCGCGGGGGGCGGCATCTCCGGCGCGTTCGCGAACCTCGCGACGACGTTGCGCGAGCGGAACAAGAGCGCGCTGAAGGCGCACGCCTCCACCGCGCAGACCCGCTTGACGCTTCTGGTGCTCACCGTGATGCCGGTGCTCGTGCTGGTCGGGCAGAAGTTCACCGCGCCGGGGTCGGTGGAGATGCTCTTCGGCACCGAGACGGGCATCACACTCCTGCGCGCCGGCGTGGCGCTCATCGTCACGGGGCTGCTCGTCGCGCGCGCCATCGCCGCGCGGGCGACGCGCTAGTCCGGTGGGGGGAGGGACGACATGACCCAGACCCAGCTCATGGTCCTCGCCGCGGTGACGGTGTCCGGCATCGTCCTGCTCGCCGGAATCGGGCTCTTCGTCTACCGCGAGACGCAGCGCACGCTCGTGACGGTGGCCGAGGAGCTTCGGCCCATCGAGCCGAACCTCGCCCACGAGCTCGGGCTCATGGAGGCGGAGCTTCGCGTCGGGGCCGAGCGCCGCGCGGTGCTCGAAGCGTTCCAGCAGCGAAGCCAGGTCGAGGGGTTGAAGGACCTCGCGATGACGCTGATCCAGAGCGAGCGATTCGGCACCCCGCTCACCCAGTCGATGAAGAACATCGCGGCGCAGGAGCGCACCCAGCGCGCCGCGCGCATCGAGGCAGCGGCGCAGCGCCTGCCGGTGCTGATGACGCTGCCGATGCTGCTGTTCGTGACGCCCGGCACCATGTGCCTGGTGGCGGGTCCCGCGTTCCTCACCGCCATTCAGGCGCTCGGCGCGCTCGGGGGGCAGTGACGTGCCTTGCAGGCATCGACTCCGGCTCCGGTGGTGCGAGCGCGTGCGGCGTCCCGGTCTCCGGCCGCGCCGGACGATGGGCGCCGCCGGGCTCGCGTTCCTCGTCCTGACCGGCGCCGCGGCCCCGCCTCCCGCCGCGCACGCCGCCGAGCCCATCCGGCCGATTCCGCTCACCGCCGGCGTGGACCCCGCGAAGGCGGCGCTCGGCCGGGCGCTCTTCCACGACCCGAGGCTCTCGCGCGACGACACCATCTCCTGCGCGAGCTGCCACGACCTCTCGAGCGGCGGCGACGACGGGCGCAAGATCTCGGTCGGCATCGAGGGGAAGAAGGGGGCCATCAACTCGCCCACGGTGTTCAACGCGGGGCTCAACTTCCGCCAGTTCTGGGACGGACGGGTCACGACGCTGGAGCAGCAGATCGACGACCCCGTGCAGTCGCCCGCGGAGATGGGGAGCCTCTGGCCCGACGTCGTCGCGAAGCTCTACCAGGACTCCGAGTACCCGAAGCGCTTCCAGGCGCTCTACGCGGACGGCATCAGCCGCAACTCCATCCGTAACGCCATCGCCGAGTTCATGCGCTCGCTCCTGACCCCAGGCAGCCGCTTCGACCGGTGGCTCGGGGGTGACGAGTCCGCCCTGAGCGCCGGGGAGAAGCACGGCTACGCGCTGTTCAAGCACTACGGGTGCGCCTCCTGCCACCAGGGCGCGAACGTCGGGGGCAACATGTTCCAGGTCTTCGGCGTGCTGAACGAGTACTTCAGGCGTCGCGGCAACATCACCGACGCGGACCTCGGGCGCTTCAACGTCACCGGCAACCCCGCCGATCGCCATGCGTTCAAGGTCCCGAGCCTTCGCATGGCGGCGCATACCGCACCCTATCTCCACGACGGCAGCGCCGCGACCCTTCGCGACGCGGTCGATGCGATGTTCACCTTCCAGCTCGGGCGCGAGGCGCCCGATGCGGACAAGGACGCCATCGTCGCGTTCATCAGGACGCTCGCGGGCCCAATCCCCAAGGAGCTCTCCCCATGAGAACCGCAGCCCTCATCCTCGGCATCGTCGTCTCCGCGGTCCTGCTCGCCGCGGCGGGCGTCCTCTACACGCTCGCGGGCAACACCGGCGCGCAGCCCTGGCGCGGCACCATCGAGCAGGTGCGCGCCATCCAGCAGCTCTCTTCGAGCCGGAGTGTGGAGGTTGCGCGGGTGCGGGCCGATCCGCTCGCGGACTTCGACTCGCTCGCCGCCTTCATCCCGCGCATGACGCGGCTGAAGGAGGCGCTCTCCGACGCCGCGCGGCGTACGCCCGACCTTCCCGACCGACTCGCCGCCGACATCCAGGCGTACCTCGCCGCCATCGACGCGCAGGAAGAGCGCATCGAGCGGTTCAAGACCGGCTACGCAGTGGTGAGGAACTCCACCCGCTACCTCCCGCTCGCCGCGGCGAACGTCGCGCGCCAGGCCGAAGCCGCGGGCGAGGCGGCGCTCGGGCGCGACGTCGCGGCGCTCGTGCAGAGCATGAACGGCTATCTCTCCACCCCCACCGATGCGGCGCGGGAGCGCCTTGCCGCCGAGGTCGAGGCGCTTCGCGAGGCGAGCGTCGGCTTTGCGCCCGCGCTCGCCAACGCGCTCGCGAACCTGCTCGCCCACACCGAGGTGCTGCTCGCGCGCCAGGCGCCGACCGAGGCGCTCTTCGCCGAGGCGACCTCCGACGATCTGGCCGGGCACTCCGGAAGGCTCGCGGCGAGCCTCGGCTTCGAGCGCGACCGCGCCGCCGCGCGCGGAACGCTCTACGAGCGCGCGATGCTCGGCGTGTTCGGGGTGCTCGCGCTGTTCTGGGTGGGGCTCGCGCTCCAGCAGCGCGCGCGCGGCGGCGCGGTGGTCGAGGCGGTGCCGGAGCTTGCCGGCGCGGCCGACGAGGGCGCCGCGCCCGAGCCGCGTCCGGAGCGCATCGAGCCGCTGCCGGCGCTCGGTCTCGCGGACGGGCCGCTCGGCGCACTCGTGCCGGTGGACGGGGCTGCGCCCGCCGACCTGAGCGCCGAGGCGGCGCTTCGCCATGGCTACCTTGCCGAGCGGGTCGGGGAGAGCCTCGCCGGCGCGGCCGGGCGCATCGCGGCGCGCATGGACGCGCTCGTGCAAACGCACCGGCGCGTGCGCTCCGCACTCGCCGCGAGCGAGCTCATGGTCGAGCTCCCCGAGGGCGCGGACCTCGACGAGGAGGTCGAGGCGGGTGCGGCCATCGCCGCGCACGTGCGCCGCGAGGCGAACGCCATGGCCGACCTCGGCAAGCGCCTCGCCGCGTTCTCGGGCCTGCCCAACGGCGAGGCCGAGCGCGACATGGTCGACGTGAACGCCTGCATCGAGGAGGTGCTCGCCGCGATGCACACCGAGCGCTCCGCGCGGGTCGCGAGGCGCCTCGGCGACATTCCGGACGTCTTCGCCTCGCGCACCGAGGTTCGCCTGCTGCTCGCGCAGATTCTCGACAACGCGATGCGCGCGGTCGAGGGCCTCGACGGGCGCGAGCCCACCATCAAGGTCGACACCGCGCAGCGCGACGGCGAGGTCGCCATCACCGTCATCGACAACGGCGACGGCATCGCGCCCGAGCGCCGCGCGCAGGTCTTCCGGCCCTTCTACACCTCGCGCGACGGCGCGATGGGCCTGGGCCTGACGCTCGCGGGCGAGCTCGTCAAGCGCTACGAGGGCGCCATCAAGGTGAACTCGCTCGCAGGCCGGGGCACGGTGGCGCGCATCACGCTGCCGACCGGGACGCCGGGCCCGTGAGCGGCTTGCCGGGCATTCGAATCGTGCAGGACGCCGGGAGCGCGAGGCGGCGCGGTGGACACGCGCTCGCCCCGCGGCCCCGGCATCCTCTCGACAGTCCGAGCGGCTCGGTCGTTCGTGCGGGCGAAGCCCGCGGACCGTGCGGGGCATCGCCCGTATGGACGACCGGCGAGCCGCTGGTACCCACCGTTCCGGAGCCCGGCCATGGTGGCCGGACACCGGGACATCCACTCTCCGACACACATTCCGGACCGACCGGAAGGAGGAGCTGCAAGATGAACTTTCGACTCAACCGGGCAGCGCTCGCCGGCTGCCTCGCATTCGCAGGCGCCACGGCCCTGCCGCTCACCGCGACCGCGCAGGACGCCGTCACCCCGAGCCACGTCTACCAGGCGACCTCGGACCTCATCTCGGAGATCGACATCCTGAGAGACGCGATGGGGGTGACGGTCTACCCCGTGGAGGCGGAGCCGGCCGAGGACCGCTCGCCCATCCACACCTACGCGAAGTCGCTCGAGGTGCTGGAGAAGATATCGGCCGCGCAGAAGCGCATGGGGATGAACCCCGCGCCCATCGGGCAGATACCGGTGAAGGAGATCACGGCGAAGGACGTCTACGCGAGCGTGCAGAACAGCCTCGCGGAGGTGCGCCGGATGAAGACGCAGCTCGTCATCGAGGACGCCATCGTGCCCGCGCCGCTGGAGGGCGGAAAGACGGCGTCCGCGGTCTACGAGCATCTCGGGGACGCGTCGTTCCTGATGGACGGGCTGGTGGGTCATCCGACCGACCCGAACGACGTGCACACGCACATGGTGTATCTGCACGACGAGATGGAGCTGGTCGCGGCGAAGCTGAAAGTCGCGCTGGAGCTCGAGCCCCCGGCAGTGAACGGCCGCAAGCGCATGAAGGAGGTGGCGCAGCAGGTGCTGCGGGCGACGTTCAAGGTCGTCAACCTGCAAACCCGCCTCGGGATGGACGCCTCGGGCGTGCCGCAGATGTCGCTCGTTCGGGTCTCGCCCGCGGAGGTGTTCGAGGCGACCAACATCCTGCTCGCCGAGATGGTGCGCATCAAGGCGCATCTGGGCATCGACCTGCCGAGAGTCGAGCACGCGCCGTCTCGCAACAAGAAGCCGCAGGACGTGTTCGCCCAGGTGCTGCTGTTCATCAGGAACGTCGACGCGCTCGCGAAGGCGGCCGACGGCTACGCGGCGTAGCCAGGCGATCCGGGCGGCGCCGGCCGATGGGCCGGCGCTCAGCCCGGGCACCGTCCGTGCGTCTGCTCGCACGAGGCGCACGGACGGTCGCCGGCCCGGCGCGCCCGGGCTCGAACCCACGAGGGCGGCGAGTCGCATTGCGACGAAGTCGCCGACCCGGCGTGCCCGGGCTCGACGGCAAGTGATTGACGGAATGGAGATGAAGACACACACGCAGGTGGCGCAACAACGGGCGGCGTGCACGTATCGGGGGACGGCTGCGCGCATGGCGCTCGGTGTGGCGACGGTGCTCGCGGCCGCGCTCTCCGGCGCAGGCGCGGACCCCATCCCCGACGCCGGCGTCGCGCACGGCGGCGCGTCCCCCGATGCCGTCGCGACACCTGTTGTCGGCGCCGCATCCGAGCCGCCTGCCGCCGAACCGATGCACACCGCCGCACTGGGCCCGGACACCGCGCAGACGGCTGCGCTCGGCCCGGACACACCGGCCGCTCCGCCCGGCGCGGACGTCATCGTCGCCGAGCTTCCGGGCGCGGGCGAGCCCATCCGGCCCATCCCCGCCGCCCCCGAGGCGGACCCCGACAGGGTCGCGCTCGGGCGTGCGCTCTTTCACGACCCACGCCTTTCGAAGGACAACTCGACGGCGTGCGTGAGCTGCCACGACCTGAGCCACGGCGGCGACGACGGGCGAGCAGTCTCGGTCGGGGTCGAGGGCCGCACCGGGCCCATCAACGCCCCCACGGTGTTCAACGCGGGGCTCAACTTCCGCCAGTTCTGGGACGGGCGCGCGGCGACGCTGGAGCACCAGATCGACGGACCGGTGCAGGCGAGCGTGGAGCTCGGGAGCCTGTGGCCCGAGGTCATCGCCAAGCTCTACGAGCACGAGAGCTATCCCGGGCGCTTCGGCGCGCTCTACCCCGACGGCATCACCCGCGCGAACGTGAAGGACGCGCTCGCCACCTACATGCGCTCGCTCACCACGCCGAACGGGCGCTTCGACCGCTGGCTCGGGGGCGAGGCGGATGCGCTGAGCCGGCACGAGAAGCGCGGCTACGCGCTGTTCAAGCACTACGGGTGCGTCTCGTGCCACCAGGGGGCGAACGTCGGGGGCAACATGTTTCAGGTCTTCGGGGTGCTGAACGACTACTTCCGGCGCCGGGGCGACATCACCGACGCCGACATGGGCCGGTACAACGTCACCGGCAACCCGGCCGATCGCCACGCCTTCAAGGTCCCGAGCCTGCGCATGGCGGCGCTCACCGCGCCGTACCTGCACGACGGGAGCGCGGCGACCCTGCGCGACGCGGTCGATGCGATGTTCGAGTTCCAGCTCGGGCGGGAAGCGCCCGATGAAGACAAGGACGCCATCGTCGCGTTCATCGAGACCCTCGCGGGCGAGAACCGGGAGCTCGACCCGTGAGCACCCTTGCGCGAGAAGGCACCGGGGCCGCGCGCGCGGCGCATTCGTGTTCGGATCACGCCGCATGGATTCCCACTCCCCGCCATCGCGGGGACAGGCTCCGCGGAATGACGGCAATCGACCGGTGCCGTCATTCCGGCGAAGGCGGGAATGATGGTCCGCACGGCGTCTGCCCGAAGGCCCTCTTCCGTCATTCCCGCGAAGGCGGGAATCCATGCATTTTGCGGAAATCCGACAGCGTGTATCCGCTCGCCGAACACTCATGGCGCGCGGCGCTCGCCGGGCTCTGCCTCGCGCTCGCGGTGGCGCACGGCGCGGCGCTCGCCGATGTCGCGGACTCCGGCGCGGCGGGCGGCGCGCGGACCCCGCCGATCCAGGCGCCCGGGCCCGAACCGGCGAAGGCCGGGGCCGGCGCGCCCATGCCCGAAGCAGCGAAGGCCGGGGCCGGAGCGACCGCGCCCGAAGCGACGAAGATCAGGGCCGGGGCGCCCACGCCCGAAACGGACGAGGGTGCGGAGCGCACCGGCGGCCTGCTCTCGCGCATCGTCGAGTGGTTCCGCAGCGACGATGCGGCCGCCGCCCCGGTGCCGGCGGCGGAGCGGACCGCGGCGGAGAGCGCCCACGAGGCGGAGCCCGCAACCCTCGGTGACGTCCACGCGGCGGTGCGCGACGCCATCGCCGAGATCGAGCTCCTGCGAGCCGCCGCCGGCGCCGCCGCGTCCCTCCCGAGCGAGAGCGCCGCCCCCCGGGAGGACCTGACGCCGGCCCACGTTCAGGCCAGGGCGCTCGAGGTGCTCGGGAAGACCGCGCGCGCACAGCGCCGCCTCGGCATGATTGCGGTCGAGGCGGGGCGCGTGCCCGTCACGGGCTTCGCCCCGGACGACCTCCACCGCGCGGTCGGCACCATCGTCGGGGAGCTTCGCCGCATCAAGCGTCAGCTCGTCGTCGAGGCTGTCATCGAGCCGGCCTCCGCCGGCGGCGCCGAGACGCCGCCGGCGCTGCACGCGGAGCTTGCGCACGCGTCGCTTCTCCTCGATGGCCTCGTCGGCCGGCCCCCGACGCTCAACGACGTGCGCGCCTGCGTCGCGCGCATCCACGACGAGATCCGCGCCGTCGCGGCCGGGCTCGAGGCGGCGCTCCCGGCGGATGCGCCCGCCGCGGCGCCGGGCCGGGGCGCGAGGGACGTCGCGCAGCAGCTCCTGCGCGCCGCCTACAAGGCCATCGGCCTTCAGACCGCGCTCGGCATGGAGGCATCGGGCGTCCCGGCCGTGGCGCTGGAGGGGGCGACGCCCGCCGACGCCCTGGAGGCCGCTACGCTGCTGCTCGGCGAGGTGCTTCGCATCCGGGCGCACCTCGGCGCGGGATCGGCACCGCCCGCGGCGCGTCCCGGGCAGGAGGACGTCCCGCCGGCGGACGTGTACGCCGAGGCGCGGCTCGCCGAGGCGCACCTCGACGCGATGATGGGGGTGGCGGGCGATGCGCGGTAGCGTGGCACCGCCCGTGCCAGGGTGTACGCTCGATTTGTGGCGGCCTCGGGATCGAGGGCGTTCCACCCTCGCCAACGAGGGCGAGATGCCCTCGATCCCGGGATCTCCCGGGGCCGAAAACGAGGGATCTCACGAAAGGGAGTACACCCGCGTGGCGCCGCGGGCTCGCGACGGTGCGCCGGTGCGCGCACTGGTGCGCCCACGCCGCCGGCGAACGACCGGACGACGCTTGCGCATGAAGGACGCCGGCGCATGCGAGTGTCCGGACGCCTGCGCATGAAGGATGTCGGCGCATGAGACGCGGACCGCGCCATCGAATCGCCCGGCGCCTGGGCGCGGGCGTGCTCGCGCTGGCGGTGGGCGTCGCGAGCCTGCCCGCGGCGAGCGCCGAGGAGGGCGAGCGGGGATGGCTCGACGCCATCGTCGACTTCCTCACCCGTCCCGAGGGCGCGCCGGTCGACGTGCCGCTTCGAAAGCAGGTCGAGCCCCCGGAGCCCCCGCCCGCGAAGCCTCCGCCCGCGGCGGCGGCGGACGCGGCGCGCCCCGAGGCGCCGGAGACGGGCGACGCCGCCGCGCCGCCTGCGCCTGCTGCGGCGCCACCCGGGCGCATCGAGGGGGCGACGCTCGCCGACGTGCACCGCGCGGTCGAGGACCTCGTTGCGGACATCGTCCTCCTCCGCGAGGCATCGGGCGCCCCCGATGCGCCGCCCGAAGCTCCGCTGCTCGAAGACCGCGCGCCGGTGCACGTCTACGTCAAGACGCTCGAGGTGTGGGGCAAGGTGGCCGAGACCCAGCGCCGGCTGGGGCTCCCCGCGGGGCCGGTCGGGCGCATCCCGCACGAGGCCGTCGACGCGCCCGACCTCCTCGCCGCCGTCGGGCAGACGCGCGCGGCGCTCGCGACGGTCGCGGCGCACATGGAAGTGGAGCTTGCCGCCGTCCCCGCCGTCGCGCCGGGCGCCGCGCCGACGCCCTCGGCGCTCTACCGGCGCCTTGCGCACGCCTCGGTCCTGCTCGATGCGCTGGCGGGCGGACCGCTCACCTCCGACGACGTCCACCGCCACGCGCAGGCCGCGCTCGACGAGGTGGCCCGTATCGCCGAGCGGCTCGAGGTGGCGCTCGATCCCGAGCCGCCTCCGGTGCAGGGACCGAAGCGCCCGCTCGACGTCGCGCAGCAGCTTCTGCGCGCGCTCTACAAGGCGATCGACTTCCAGACGAGGCTCGACATGGACGCCTCGCGCGTGCCGGTGATGAGCCTCGAGGGCGCGAGCCCGCCGGGGAACCACGACCTGCTCAATCAGCTCCACGCCGAGCTTGCGCGCATCGGCTGGCATCTCGGCATCGCCGAGGCGGGATCTGCGCGCCCCGCGCCGCCGGCGGGAGCGGGCGCCGACGGCGCGTTCGCCGTGGCGCAGGCAATCGTGCGCAGCCTCGACCGGCTCGCGGAAGCCGCCGCGCGGTGAACGCGGCCCCGCTCACCGTCCTCATCCAGCTTCAAGACACGGGAATCAAGCGCATGCGCGCAACACCACAAGGTCATGAATGGTCCTGCGCAACACGATGGAAACGATTCGCCCGCACGTTCGCGGGTGCCGCTCTGGCGCTCGGCCCGGCGGCGGCGCCCGCCCAGTCGCTCGGCGGGGGCGACACCGCCTGGGTGGCGACGGCGACGGTGCTGGTGCTGTTCATGTCGGTGCCGGGTCTCGTGCTGTTCTACGGTGGGATGGTGCGGGCGAACGCGGTGGTGACGCTTGCGCTCCAGTGCTTCGCCATTGCGTGTCTGGTGACGGTACTCTGGGTCGCCGCGGGCTACAGCCTCGCCTACGGCGGGAGCCTCGGCGTCGTCGGGGATCTGAGCCGGGCGCTCTACGCGGGCGTCGCCGAAGGGTCGATGCGGGGCACGATCCCGGAGTCGCTGTTCGCGACCTTCCAGGTGACGTTCGCCATCATCGCGCCGGTGCTCCTCGTGGGCGCGCTCGTCGAGCGCATCCGCTTCCCCGCGGTGCTGCTGTTCGCGGCGCTCTTCTCGCTCGTGGTCTACGCCCCGGTCGCGCACTGGGTGTGGGGCGGGGGCTGGCTCGGGCGCCTCGGGGTGCTCGACTACGCCGGCGGGCTCGTGGTGCACGCCACTGCGGGCACCGCGGCGCTGGTGGTGGCGCTCGTGATGGGGCCCCGGCCAGGCTTTCCCGACGCGCTCGCCCCGCCCCACAGCCTGCCGCTTACCGTGGCGGGCGCCGCGATGCTCTGGGTCGGGTGGCTCGGCTTCAACGGCGGGAGTGCCATCGGCGCGAACGCCGACGCCACCATGGCGATGACCGTCACCCACATCGCCGCCGCTTCGGGGGGGCTCGCCTGGCTCCTGCTCGAGTGGCGGGTCGAGGGCAAGCCGAAGGCGCTCGGGACGGTCACCGGCGCCATCGCGGGGCTTGCCACCGTCACCCCCACCGCGGGCTTCGTGGGGCCGGGCGCGGCACTCGTCATCGGCGCGGCGGGCGCGACGGTGTGCCTTTTCGCTCAGCGCGGCTTGCGGCGCACCCGCAGGCTCGACGACGCGCTCGACGTGGTCGCCGTGCACCTCGTCGGCGGCGCGCTCGGCACGCTGCTTGCCGGCGTGTTCGCATCCACTGCGCTCGGCCTGCTCGGCGGCGAAGCCGACATCGCCATCCTCGGCCAACTCCGGGTGCAGCTCATCGGCGTGGTGGCGACGGTCGGCTACACCGCCGCGGCCACGTGGGTCATCCTCGTCCTCGTCAACGCCGTGTTCCGCGAGCGCATCGGAGAGGAGACGCTCCACCGGGGGCTGGACCAGTCCGCCCACGGCGAGCGCGGCTACGTCTTCCTCGCCCCGAGGCGCCCGCGCCCCGAAGACGAGGCGCCCGCGGCGGAGCACCGAGCGATGCGCCCCGCGGAGCTGGCGGAAGCCGGCAGCGGGGGCATCACGGAGCCACGCGTCGAGGGGGACGGGGCGTCGAGCACGGCTGACGCCGGCGAGGAGCTGTTCGACGACGCGGACCGCAAGGAGAGCGGCTGAAGTGAATGGCAGGACGATCCGCTCCGGCCTCGCGGCCGGCGCGGAGTTTCAACGACCGACACCACAACCGACACCACAACCAGGGAGATCCACTGCAATGAACCGAAGCTCCAAGTTGTCCGGAATCGCAGCCGCCGCGCTGCTCGCAAGCGCCGCCTCGCAGGCGGCCGGGCCGCCCGAGGTCGACGAGCTCGTGCTCGGCTTCATCAAGCTCACCGACATGGCCCCGCTCGCCGTCGCCCACGAGAAGGGCTACTTCGCCGACGAGGGGCTCGACGTGCTGCTCGAAGCGCAGGCGAACTGGGGCCAGCTCCTCGCCGGCGTGGTCGACGGCACGCTGGACGGCGCCCACATGCTCGCCCCCCAGCCGCTGGCCGCGCGCATCGGCTACGGCGACGTCCAGGGCGAGGTCGTCGTGCCCCTCTCGCTCGACCTGAACGGCAACGCCATCACCGTCTCGAACGCGGTGTGGGAGGCGATGCGCGCGCACGTGACGCTCGACGGCGACGGCCGGCCCGTGCACCCCGTCGGGGCCGAGGCGCTCAAGCCCGTGGTCGACGCCCACCTCGCGCGGGGCGAGGCGTTCAAGCTCGCCATGGTGCATCCGACCTCGACCCACAACTACGAGCTTCGGTACTGGCTCGCCGCGGGCGGCATCCACCCCGGGCTCTACGACGCGAGCCGCCCCGACGCCAAGGCCCGCACGGGCTGGCTCGACGCCGACGCTCGCCTCTACGTCGCCCCGCCCCCGCAGATGCCGCGCCAGCTCGCCGACGGGCGGGTGCACGGCTACTGCGTGGGGGAGCCGTGGAACCAGCAGGCGGTGGCCGACGGCGCGGGCGTTGCGGTGGTGACCGACCACGACATCTGGAGGCACAACCCGGAGAAGGTGTTCGGGGTGAGCGCCGCGTTCGCCGAGGAGAACCCCAACACCACGGTGCGCCTCGTGCGCGCGCTGTTGCGAGCGGGCCAGTGGCTCGACGAGAACGGCAACGCCAACCGGGCCGAGGCGGTGGACATTCTCGCGCGGCCCGAGTACGTGGGCGCAGCCCCCGAGGTGCTCGCCGCCTCCATGACCGGCACGTTCGAGTACGAGCCCGGCGATGTGCGTCCGGCGCCGGACTTCAACGTGTTCTTCCGCCACTTCGCGACCTACCCCTACGCCTCCGACGCGGTGTGGTTCCTCACCCAGATGCGCCGCTGGGGCCAGATTGCCGAGCCGCGCCCCGACGAGTGGTATCTGGAGACCGCGCGAAGCGTCTACCGCCCCGACCTCTACGCCGCCGCGGCCCGGGAGCTGATTGCCGAGGGGCTGATGACGGCGGACGACTTCCCCGACTTCGAGACCGAGACGGGCTTGAGGCCCCCGGGCGGGACGTTCATCGACGGCGTCGCGTTCGACGCGCGCGCACCCAACGCGTATCTTCGCCAGCTCGCCATCGGCAACCGGGACTGAGCCCGGGCGCCGGTCCGCCCGCGGGCGTCTCATCGCTGCCCGGCGTGCCCGCGGGCCGGCCCGTGTCGTCCGATGACGCGCAAGCGCCGTGCCGCGGGTGGTCGGCCGCGCCGCGCGCCGGCCCCTGAACGCAAATGAAGAGTCCGCAGACACGCTCGCGAGATTCCCGTCCCATGCCGATGACGAATCGACGACGCGGAGGATGCGCAACGCGCCGGCCTCGCACGGGGGCGGAGAAGGCACAGCCCGTTACGCGCGGGCGCCGCGTGCGCGCCATCGCCGCCGCGCTGGCGCTCTCGCTGGCCCATGGCGCCGCGGCGCAGACCGGCGGCAACGAGCGCTTCGTGTGCGCCCGTTACGATCCCGAGCTCGTGGCGTACACCGCGACGGTGGCAGTGCTCGAGCCTGCCGAAGGCGCCGCGGCGACGGCCGAGGGCGGTGCCGCCGCGTACCGCCTGCTCGTGCTCGCCCCGCACGGGGACGCGCCGCAGCCCGCGCCACGGGCGCCGGTCCTCACGCGCGAGGAGGCGTTCGCGTTGCTCGGGAACGCCGAGGCCGCGCTCGACGAGGGTCGCGCCGTGCGCGAAGCGTACCGGGGGCGCGTCGTGCGCGAAGACAACCGCCTGCGTTTCACGAGCGCCGGCGCCCGCGCCCTGCCGAGAACGATGGTGGTGTTCACCGCCCCGGGCCTCGCCATCGTCGAGAGCGGCGCGGGGGGAGGGAGAAGCGTGCCGGGCGACGGCGCGTACCGGTGCGCGCGGGTGCCGCCCTCGCGTGCGCTGCTCCCCGCCCACTGCGCGCAAGGACGCACCGGACGGGTGGACCTCGAGGCCTTCCCGGCGCCGAGGGCGGAGGTGCGACTGATTCAGAGCGCGCTCGAGCGCTCCGGGATGACGCCCGGTCCGATCGACGGCATCTTCGGTCCGCGCACGCTCGGGGCACTCGAGCGCTGGACCGAGCGCACCGGACGCGGTCCCGGGCGAATCCTCGCCTACGAGACGCTGTGCCCGCTCATCGGCACCGAGGCCGAAGAGTGGCGGCCACCCCGCATGGACCCGCTCGGCCGCCCAGTCGCGGAAGCGCGACCGGAACCCGTGCGTGACCGCAATGACGGCAGGTAGGAAATCCAGCATGCGTGCTGGACAAACGGCTCAGGATGTTGTCGAACCAATGAGCTGAGTACAGTTTGTCACGGACGGGACGCCCGCGCTCCCGGGGGAGTCGGCTCACGCGTCCTGCGTGGGCCATGCCGCCTGAAGGCACGGTCACGTCACCAGGTTCACCCGGACGAGGACGGATACCAATGACCGCGACGGTACGATTCGCAGGCTCCGGTGACTCCTTCGGCAGTGGCGGGCGCTTCCAGACCTGCATCCTGGTGGATGCGGCCGGGACCCGCTTCACCATGGACTTCGGGACGTCGTCGCTGATCGCGCTGCGCCAGCAGGGCATCGACCCGAACTCCATCGACGTCATT
>CAZSPS010000374.1:0-2054 GCA_964608875.1 uncultured Ectothiorhodospiraceae bacterium | reverse complement strand
CCCCACCTTCTCCATCACGAACCCGCGGTCCATGCGCACGTTGGTGGAGCCGGGGCCGGCGCCGGGCCGGCGGTGCAGCAGTTGCCGTGGCGCATCCCGGTCAACCGCGACCGCCCCACCGAGCCCCTCGCCGAAGAGCAGGTCCGGGCCGTGCACGACGGCGCCATGCGGCTCCTGGAAGAGATCGGCATCGAGTTCCTGAACGACGAGGCGCGCGCGGTGCTCGAGGCCGCGGGCGCCGGCACCGGCCCCGGCTCCACCAACGTGCGCATGGACCGCGGGTTCGTGATGGAGAAGGTGGGGCTCGCGCCCGCCGAGTTCACCATCACCCCGCGCAACCCCGAGCGCGCGATCCCCATCGGCGGCAAGCACATGCTGTTCGGCAACGTGTCGAGCGCGCCCAACTGCTCGGACCTCGACCGCGGCCGGCGCACCGGCACCCGCGAGAGCTACCGCGACTTCCTGAAGCTCACCCAGTACTTCAACTGCATCCACTTCGCCGGCGGCTATCCGGTGGAGCCCATCGACCTGCACCCCTCGATCCGCCATCTCGACGCCCTCCACGACAAGCTGGTCCTGACCGACAAGGTGGTCCACGCCTACTCGCTCGGCTCCGAGCGGGTGGAGGACGTGATGGAGATGACGCGCATCGCGGCCGGCCTCACCCCGGAGGAGTTCGAGGCGGCGCCGCGCATGTACACCAACATCAACTCCTCCTCCCCCTTGAAGCACGACTGGCCGATGCTGGACGGGGCGATGCGGCTCGCCCGCCGCGGCCAGCCGGTGGTGGTCACCCCCTTCACCCTGGCGGGCGCCATGGCCCCCGTGACCCTGGCCGGCGCCGTGACGCAGTTCGTGGCCGAGGGACTCGCGGCCATCGCGCTGCTCCAGTGCGTGCGCCCCGGCGTGCCCTGCGCCCTCGGCTCGTTCACCTCGAACGTGGACATGCGCTCGGGCTCGCCCGCCTTCGGCACCCCCGAGTACATGCGCGCCACCCAGATGTCGGGGCAGATGGCGCGCTTCTACGGGCTGCCGCTGCGCGCCTCCAACGCCTGCGCCGCCAACTGCCCGGACCCGCAGGCGACGTGGGAGAGCGCGTTCTCGCTGTGGGCCGCAGTCTCCTCCGGGGTCAACGTCGTGTACCACGCGGCGGGGTGGCTGGAGGGGGGGCTGTGCGCCTCGTACGAGAAGTTCATGATGGACTGCGAGACGCTGCAGCAGGTGTGCGCCTACCTCGAGCCGGTCCCCGCCACCGAGGACGACATCGCCCTCGACGCGATCCGGGAGGTGGGGCCGAACGGGCACTTCTTCGGCTGCCAGCACACCCAGGACCGGTACCGCACGGCGTTCTACGCCCCCTTCCTCTCGGACTGGAGCAACTTCGAGGCCTGGGAGGAGCGCGGCTCGGTCGACACCGTGCAGCGCGCCAACCGGCTGTGGAAGAAGGTGCTCGAAGAGTACGAGGAGCCGCCGTTCGACGAGGCGCGCCGCGAGGAGCTGGCGGAGTTCGTGGAGCGGCGCAAGCGCGAGGGCGGCGCCCCGACCGACTTCTGAGCGGCCCGCCCGCTTCCGGCTTCGGCCTCCGCGCCGGGGCTTGGCGCGCCGCGCCGCCTACGGCGCCTCGCCGAAGGCCGGGCCGTGCGGGCGCACCCGCATCCCGGGGCGGAGCCGCGTCCACGCCAGCGCGCCCGGGTCCGCGATCATGGGGCCGGGCGCGGTGCAGATGAGGACCTCGGCGGCGATGGGCTCGAAGTCCGCCCGGAAGTGCACCGAGCTCTTGTTCACGAGGATCTTGCGCGTGGTCGGCTCGATGCCGCAGTGCCGGTACATCGCCTGGTCGGCGAGCTGCGCCTTGCGGCTGCCCACCAGCACCTGCACGTCGCGGATGCGAAGCGACGCCATCGGCCCGAGGTTCATGTCCGCCCCGCCGTACATCGGCCCCGTGCCGGTGAAGCGCCCGTCCCCGACCTGCTCCACCTCGAACTCCGCCTCGAACGGGGCGTCGCCCGCGATGCCGGACTTGCCGCCGAGCGCGATGCGGATGGCGGCGCCCG
>CAZSPS010000373.1:0-5719 GCA_964608875.1 uncultured Ectothiorhodospiraceae bacterium | reverse complement strand
CCATCCTTACCGTTCGTCGTCCACCGTCCGCCAACCCTGGGAGAGACTCCGCCGATGGCGCAAGGAAGGTTCGAAGGCACCGATACGTACGTCGCCACCGAGGACCTGATGCTCGCGGTCAACGCCGCCATCACCCTCGAGCGCCCGCTGCTCATCAAGGGCGAGCCCGGCACCGGCAAGACCATGCTCGCCGAAGAGGTGGCGCGCGCCATCGGCGCCCCCCTCATCCAGTGGCACGTCAAGTCCGTCACCAAGGCGAGCCAGGGCCTGTACGAGTACGACGCGGTGGCGCGGCTGCGCGACTCGCAGCTGGGCGACGGCCGCGTGCACGACATCCGCAACTACATCGTGCAGGGCAAGCTCTGGGAGGCCTTCGGCGCCGCCGAGCGCCCGGTGCTCCTCATCGACGAGATCGACAAGGCGGACATCGAGTTCCCGAACGACCTGCTGCAAGAGCTCGACCGCATGGAGTTCTACGTCTACGAGACCAAGGAGACGATCGCCGCCAACCACCGCCCCGTCATCATCATCACCAGCAACAACGAGAAGGAGCTGCCGGACGCCTTCCTGCGCCGCTGCTTCTTCCACTACATCCGCTTCCCCGACAAGGAGACCATGACCCGCATCGTCGGGGTCCACTTCCCGGACCTGAAGAAGGACCTGCTCAGGGAGTCGCTGGAGGCGTTCTTCGAGATGCGCGAGGTGCCGGGCCTGAAGAAGAAGCCATCGACCTCCGAGCTGCTCGACTGGATCAAGCTGCTGGTGGCCGAGGACATCCCGCCCGAGGCGCTGCGCAGCCAGGACGCGCGCGAGGCCATCCCGCCGCTCTACGGGGCGCTGCTCAAGAACGAGCAGGACGTGCACCTGTTCGAGCGCCTGGCCTTCCTGCACCGCCGCAACGCCGGCTGAAGGCGGCGGCCATGCTGGCCGACTTCTTCTTCACCCTGCGGCGCCACCACGTCCCGGCCGCCATCACCGAGTACCTGACGCTGCTCGAGGCGCTCGAGCGCCGGGTGGCGATGTTGAGCGTGGACGAGTTCTACTACCTCGCGCGCGCCTCTCTGGTGAAGGACGAGCGCCACTTCGACCGCTTCGACCAGTGCTTCGGGATGTACTTCAAGGGCATGGAGGAGCTGTTCGACGCGCTCTACGGCGAGGTCCCCGAGGAGTGGCTGCGGCGCCAGGCCGAGCTGCACCTGAGCGAGGAGGAGAAGGCGCTCGTCGAGTCCATGGGCGGCTTCGAGAAGCTCATGGAGGAGCTGAAGAAGCGCCTGGACGAGCAGCGCAAGCGCCACCAGGGCGGCAACAAGTGGATCGGCACCGCCGGCAAGTCGCCCTTCGGGGCCTACGGCTACCACCCCGAGGGGGTGCGCATCGGGCAGCACGAATCGCGCCACCGCCGCGCCGTGAAGGTCTGGGAGCGGCGCGAGTTCCGCAACTTCGACGACACGGTGGAGCTCGGCACCCGCAACATGAAGGTGGCCCTGCGCAAGCTCCGGCGCTTCGCGCGCGAGGGCGCGGCCGAGGAGCTGGACCTCGACGGCACGGTGCGCTCGACCGCCCGCAACGGCGGCCTGCTCGACGTGCGCATGGTCCCGGAGCGGCACAACGCGGTGAAGGTGCTGCTGTTCCTCGACGCCGGCGGCTCGATGGACGACCACGTGCAGGTGTGCGAGGAGCTGTTCTCCGCCGCGCGCGGCGAGTTCAAGCACCTCGAGTACTTCTACTTCCACAACTTCCTTTACGAGACGGTGTGGAAGGACAACCGGCGCCGCCACGCCGAGCGCATCCCCACCATGGACCTGCTGCACAAGTACGACGCCGAGCACAAGGCGATCTTCGTCGGCGACGCGAGCATGAGCCCCTACGAGATCGCCTACCCCGGCGGCAGCGTCGAGCACTGGAACGAGGAGGCGGGGGCGGTGTGGCTGGGCCGGGCGCTGGACGCCTGGCCGCATGCGGTCTGGCTCAACCCGAAGCCCGAGGGGTCCTGGGGCTACACGCAGTCCATCGGGATGACGCGCGAGCTGATGGCCGAGCGCATGTACCCCCTCACGGTGGAGGGGCTGGACCGGGGGATGCGCGAGCTGCGCCACCGCCGCGCGCCGCCGCCATTGCAGTCCGATCCGGTATAGGATCGCGATAAGATCGCGCGTTCCCAATCCGAGACGAGGCGCGAGCGAGACGCGCCGGAGCCCTGAGTCGTGGCCAACCGCATGCCCATCGAGAAGTACCGGCCGTTCGAGCCGGTCGACCTGCCCGACCGCAAGTGGCCGGGCCGCGTCATCACCCACGCGCCCGTGTGGTGCAGCGTCGACCTGCGCGACGGCAACCAGGCGCTCATCAACCCGATGGACCACGAGCGCAAGAAGCGCATGTTCGAGACCCTGGTGCAGATGGGGTTCAAGGAGATCGAGGTGGGCTTCCCGTCCGCCTCCGACACCGACTTCGAGTTCTGCCGCTACCTCGTGGAGTCGGACGCCGTGCCGGACGACGTGACGGTGCAGGTGCTCACCCAGGCGCGGCCCGAGCTCATCGCCCGCACCTTCGAGAGCCTGAAGGGGGCGAAGCGCGCCATCGTCCACCTCTACAACTCCACCTCCACGCTGCAGCGGCGCGTGGTGTTCGGCCTCGAGCGCGACGGCATCGCCGACATCGCGGTGAGCGGCGCGAAGCTGGTGCGCGAGCTGGCGGAGGCCAACCCGGAGACGGACTGGGTGTACCAGTACTCCCCGGAGAGCTTCACCGGCACCGAGCTCGACTTCGCGGTCGAGATCTGCGAGGCGGTGATGGACGTGTTCGAGCCGACCCCGGCGAAGAAGATGATCGTGAACCTGCCGGCCACCGTGGAGATGGCCACCGCCAACGTCTACGCCGACCAGATCGAGTGGTTCGGGCGCAACGTGCGCGACCGGGACAGCATCGTGCTGAGCCTGCATCCCCACAACGACCGCGGCACCGGGGTGGCGGCGGCGGAGCTGGCGTTCATGGCGGGGGCGGAGCGCATCGAGGGCACGCTGTTCGGCAACGGCGAGCGCACCGGCAACGTGGACGTGGTGACCCTGGCGCTCAACCTCTTCACCCAGGGGGTGGACCCGGAGCTCGACCTCTCCGACATCGACCGCCTGCGCGCGGTGGCCGAGCACTGCAACCAGCTGCCCGTGCACCCGCGCCACCCCTACGCGGGCGACCTCGTGTACACCGCCTTCTCGGGCTCGCACCAGGACGCCATCAAGAAGGGCATGACCGCCCTCAAGACCTCCAACGACCCGGTGTGGGAAGTGCCCTACCTGCCCATCGACCCGAACGACGTGGGGCGCACCTACGAGGCCGTCATCCGCATCAACAGCCAGTCCGGGAAGGGTGGGGTGGCCTACATCATGCAGGAGGAGTTCCACCTCGACCTGCCGCGCCCGCTCCAGATCGAGTTCAGCCGGGTGGTGCAGGAGAAGACGGACGCGAGCGGGGAGGAGATCTCGTCGCAGGAGATCTGGCGGCTGTTCGAGCAGGAGTACCTCGGCCGCAACGGGCGGCTCGAGCTGCTGGAGCACCGCATGGTCCCCGACACCCACGCCTCGGACCGGGTGGTGGTGAGCGCGACGCTGCGCGTGGACGGCGAGACGCGCATCGTGACCGGCAACGGCAACGGGCCGATCGACGCCTACACGGGCGCGCTCGCGGCCGACCTCGGGATCGAGGTCGGGGTGCGCGACTACAAGGAGCACGCCACGGGCCACGGCGCGAACGCGACGGCGGTGGCCTACGTCGAGGTGGCGGACCCGGCGGCGGGCGGGTCCGGCGACGGCGGCTACCTCTACGGGGTCGGCATGGACCCCAACATCGTGATGGCCTCGCTGCGGGCGGTGACGAGCGCGGCCAACCGCCTGGACCGGGCCGGGGCCGCCGCCGGCCGGCGGCGCTAGCGGCGAACGCGCGCGCGCCGGCCGGCTGGACTCTCTATATACTGGCGCACGGATTCGGTATCCACACTACTCACACTTCCCGCCGGAGGGAGGCCGGGGCGGAGGCGCCGTCGCCGCCGCCCGCCGCTTCCCGCACCGGCCCCGACACAGCGGAGGCGAGAGACCATGCGCACTTCATCCGGCAAGTTCCTCCTCGCGGCGGCGGCGCTCGCCGCCGTGTCCACCACCTTCGTAGCGGCGCCCCGGACGGCCGCCGCCGACGAGCCGACCCGCGGCGGCACCTTCGTCATCATCTCGAGCCAGGTGCCGCGCCACTTCAACCCGGCGGTGCAGTCGGGCACGGCGACCGCGATCCCGGGCGCGCAGATCTTCGCCACCCCGCTGCGCTTCGACGAGGAGTGGCGGGCGCACCCGTACCTCGCGGAGAGCTGGAGCTTTGCGGACGACGGGCTGTCCATGACCTTGAACCTGCGCCGCAACGCGCGCTTCCACGACGGCGAGCCCGTGACCTCCGAGGACGTGGCCTTCTCGATCGCGACGGTGCAGGCGAACCATCCGTTCAAGACCATGTTCGGCGCGGTCGAGCGGGTGGACACCCCCGACCCGCACACCGCCGTCCTGCGCCTGAAGCAGCCGCACCCGGCGCTCGAGCTCGCGATGTCGAGCGCGCTCCTGCCCATCATCCCGAAGCACGTCTACGGCGACGGGCAGGACCCGAAGACGCATCCGCGCAACGCCGACCCCGTGGGCTCCGGGCCGTTCAAGTTCGTCGAGTACAAGCAGGGCGAGCACATCATCCTGGAGCGCAACGAAGACTTCTTCCTCGAAGGGCGGCCCTACCTCGACCGCATCGTCATCAGGATCGTGAAGGACGCGAACGCGCGCGTCATCGCGATGGAGCGGGGGGAGGGCAACCTCTGGCGCGAGACCGACTCCCTCAACATCCGGCGGCTGCAGCGGGCGGCCGGGCTCTACGCGCCGGAGCGGGGCTGGGAGGCGGTCGGCCCCATCACCTGGCTCGCCTTCAACACCAAGCGCGCGCCGCTCGACGACCAGCGGGTGCGCCAGGCCATCGCCTATGCGGTGGACCGGGACTTCATCGTCAAGGCCCTGCACGGGGGCGTGTCGAAGCCCGCCACCGGCCCCATCGCGCCCGCGAGCCCCTACTACTCGGGCGACGTGGCCACCTACGACCTGGACCTTGATCGGGCGATGGCGCTGCTCGACGAGGCCGGCCATCCGGCGGGGGCGGACGGCACCCGCTTCGGCCTCACCGTGGACTACCTGCCGGCCCTGCCGGAGCAGCAGAAGGCGATCGCGGAGTACCTGAAGCCGCAGCTCAAGAAGGTGGGCATCGACGTGACCGTGCGCACCTCGCCGGACTTCCCCACGTGGTCCAAGCGCGTCTCCAACCACGACTTCGACATGACGATGGACATCGTCTTCAACTGGGGCGACCCGGTGATCGGCGTGCACCGCACGTACGTGTGCAGCAACATCGTCAAGGGGGTCATCTGGTCCAACACGCAGCAGTACTGCAACCCGCGGGTGGACCAGATCCTGGCCGCCGCCGGGCAGGAGATGGACCTCGGCAAGCGCAAGCGGCTCTACGCCGACTTCCAGAAGATCGTGGCCGACGAGCTGCCGATCTACTGGATCAACGTGCTGGCGTACGTGAACTTCTACAGCAACGACGTCGGCAACCCGCCGGACGCGATCTGGGGTGAGATGGCGCCGCTCGACGAGGTGTACCTGAAGCGGAACTGAGCGCGCGGGGGCGGGGCCGGAGGGGGGCG
>CAZSPS010000372.1:0-3345 GCA_964608875.1 uncultured Ectothiorhodospiraceae bacterium | reverse complement strand
TCGCCGCCTTCGCCCCCCTGCCCGCCGCCGGCCTCCGAGACGCGCAGGCCGAGCTCCGACATCGCGTACACAATGCGCCGCTGCACCGGCTTCAGCCCGTCCGCGACGTGGGGCAGCGCCCGGTCCAGGACCACGTACATGGAGTAGTCGAGGTACGCCTTGCGCGCGAAGTCGCGCATCGCGAGCTCTTCGGGCCGCGCCTCCGGGCGCTCGTTGCGTTCCGCCGCCATCTCTCCGGGTCCTCCCCCCTTGCCCGGCCGGGGTCCGGCCTAGACTTCCGCCCGGTCGCCCTCGGCCTCCAGCCACGCCCGGCGGTCGGGCGCGCGCTTCTTCGCGAGCAGGAGGTCGAGGGCCGCGCCGGTGTCGTCGTCCGGCGCCGCCGTGAGCCGCACCAGGCGGCGCGTGTCGGGCGACATCGTGGTCTCCCGCAGCTGGCCCGGGTTCATCTCCCCGAGGCCCTTGAAGCGCTGCACCTGGACCCGGCCGCTCCGGCGCTCCGCGGCCAGGCGGTCCAGCACCCCCTGCTTGTCGGCCTCGTCGAGGGCGTAGAAGACCTCGTTGCCGAGGTCGATCCGGTACAGCGGCGGCATCGCCACGTACACGTGCCCCGCCTCCACCAGAGGGCGGAAGTGGCGGGCGAAGAGGGCCGAGAGCAAGGTGGCGATGTGGGCGCCGTCGGAGTCGGCGTCGGCGAGGATGCACACCTTGCCGTAGCGAAGGCCCGCGAGGTCGTCCTTGCCCGGATCGACCCCGAGGGCGACGGAGATGTCGTGCACCTCGCGCGACTGCAGGACCTCGCCCGCGGCCACCTCCCAGGTGTTGAGGATCTTGCCCCGCAGCGGCATCACGGCCTGGAACTCGCGGTCGCGGGCCTGCTTCGCCGACCCCCCGGCCGAATCGCCCTCGACCAGGAACAGCTCGGTGCGCGCCGGGTCCTGCGAGACGCAGTCGGCGAGCTTGCCGGGCAGCGGGGGGCCGGCCGCGGCCTTCTTGCGCACCACCGTCTTCGCGGCCTGGGCGCGTGCGCGCGCGCGCGCGATGACATGCTCGGCCAGGCGGTCGCCGGTGTCGGTGTGCTGGTTCAGCCAAAGGCTCAGCCCGTCCTTCACCACCCCGGACACGAAGGCGGCGGACTCGCGCGAGGACAGCCGCTCCTTGGTCTGGCCGGTGAAGCGCGGGTCGAGCATCTTGACCGACAGCACGTAGCGGCACGTCTCCCAGACGTCGTCGGGCGCGAGCTTGAGCCCGCGCGGCAGCAGGCTGCGGAACTCGCAGTACTCGCGGAGCGCGTCGAGCAGCCCCGAGCGGAGCCCGTTCACGTGCGTGCCGCCCTGCGGGGTGGGGACCAGGTTGACGTAGCTCTCCCCCAGGAACGGAGCGCCGCCGCCGCCGCCCGCGTCCGGGTCGACCGCCCACGCCACCGCCCAGTCCGCGGCTTCGGCGTTGCCTTCGAGACTGCCGGTGAAGGGCTCGGCGGGCAGCAGCTCCACCCCCGGCAGCGCCGATTCGAGGTATCCGCCGAGCCCGTCCTCGTAGCGCCACTCGTCGCGCTCCCCGGTCTCCTCCTGCAGCAGCGAAGCGCAGAGCCCCGGACACAGGACCGCCTTCGCCCGCAGCAGGTGGCGAAGGCGCGGCAGCGAGAACGCGGGGCGGTCGAAGAAGGCGGGGTCCGGCCAGAAGCGGAGCTCGGTGCCGGTGTTGCGCCGCCCGACCTCGCCCGTGACCTCGAGGCCGGAGACCGTGTCGCCGTCCCGGAACGCCATCTCGTAGCGGCGCCCGCCGCGCTTCACCCGCACCTCGAGCCGGCGCGAGAGCGCGTTCACGACCGAGACCCCGACCCCGTGCAGCCCGCCCGAGAAGCGATAGCTGCCGAGCGAGAACTTGCCCCCGGAGTGCAGCCGGGTGAGGATGACCTCGACCCCCGGCAGGCCCTCCTCGGGGTGCAGGTCCACGGGCATGCCGCGGCCGTCGTCGCAGACCCCGAGCGAGCCGTCGGCGTAGAGCGTCACGTCGATGCGCCGCCCGAAGCCCGCTAGCGCCTCGTCCACGCTGTTGTCCACCACCTCCTGGGCGAGGTGGTCCGGCGACGAGGTGTCGGTGTACATGCCGGGGCGCTTACGCACCGGCTCCAGCCCCACCAGGACCTCGATCGCGGCGGCGTCGTAGTTTCCGTCCATGGCGCGCAGCGCGCACACCCCCGTTCGGTTTGCGCGATTCTACGCCGACCGGCCGCCGCTTGCACCCGTGCGCGGAAGCGTCTCTCGTTGATCGCGCCCGCCGGGTTCGCTACCCTCTCCCGACACCGTTGCCGGCGGACCGTCATGACCGAACGCGCCTCTACCCCGAAGAGCTTCGAAGGCGCCCTCGAGGAGCTCGAGGGCCTGGTCGAGAAGATGGAGCAGGGCGAGCTCAGCCTCGAGGACTCGGTCGCCGCCTACGAGCGCGGGGTCGTGCTGCACCGCTACTGCGAGAAGGAGCTGTCGGACGCGGAGCGCAAGATCCGCATCCTCGCCGAGGGCGGCGGCGAAGAGGCCCTCCAGCCCTTCGAGCCGGAGCGGGGGGGCGCCGAGGGCGGCGGCGCCCCGGACGACGACGGCCTGCCCTTCTGAGGAGGACGCGCGCGATGGTCGCCGAAGTGGAGACCCTGGATCGGAACGAGGGCGGCGCGGACCCGGCGGCGGCGTACGGCCCCGGCGAGGCCGGCGGCGGCTGCGGCCCGCACGAGGCCCGCATCGAGGACGTGCAGAGCAGCCCCGACCTGCGCCGCATGCCCATCGACAAGGTCGGCATCAAGGGCATCCGCCATCCGGTGCGGGTGCTCGACCGCTCCACCGGCCGCCAGGAGACGGTGGCCACGTTCAACATGTACGTGGAGCTGCCTCAGGACTTCAAGGGCACCCACATGTCGCGCTTCGTGCAGATCCTGGAGAACCACGAGTACGACATCACGGTATCGACCTTCCAGCGCATGCTGCGCGAGATGGTGGCGCTGCTCGAGGCCGAAGCGGGCCACATCGAGATGAGCTTCCCCTACTTCGTGCGCAAGGCCGCCCCGGTGAGCGGGGTCGTCAGCCTGATGGACTACGAGGTGACCCTGATGGGGTCGATCCGGCACGGCGAGGTGCAGCTCGACATGCGGGTGGTGGTGCCTGTGACGAGCCTTTGCCCCTGCTCCAAGGCGATCTCCGCCTACGGGGCGCACAACCAGCGCTCGCACGTCACGGTGCGCGCCTCCACGCGGGCGCTGGTGTGGATCGAGGAGCTCATCGACGTGGTCGAGGACGAGGCGTCGTGCCAGCTCTACGGCCTGCTGAAGCGCCCCGACGAGAAGTTCGTGACCGAGTA
>CAZSPS010000371.1:0-1548 GCA_964608875.1 uncultured Ectothiorhodospiraceae bacterium | reverse complement strand
GGGGCGGTGGGGGCGGCCGGGCGCCTCAGCTACACCGTGTACGGCGATGCGGTGAACCTGGCGGCGCGGCTGGAGGCCCTGAACCGCGAGCACGGCACCACGCTGCTGCTGTGCGGCGAGACCGCGGACGCGATCGCGGCGGACGCGGACGGTCGCCCCATCCCCCTGCGGCAGGCGGGCGCCGCCACCGTGCGCGGCCAGTCCACCCCCACCCGCCTCTTCACCGTGGAGGAAGAGGCGGCGCCGCCGCGGGAGTCATGACCCTCCGCGCTCGCCGCCGTCCTTCTTCAGGAACAGGAAGTAGTCGCCGGTACGCCTCCACAGCTTGTAGGTCTCGAGGGCGCGGAGGTTCGTGAGCTGCTTGGTTTGCCCCTCCCGGTAGGCGACCAGGCAATCGAAGCCCTCGAACTTTGCGAAGACGTCGCCGGGGTTCTCGTCGAGGAAGGGGGTGATGGAGGGCACGTTGCGCTTGATCCTCTCGTGGTCCCGCGAAGGGACGAAGGGTCCGCGCACTCCGGGAAAGACGGCAACGTCGCCCGCCGCGCTCTCGCGCAGGGTCCGCAGGCCGCGCTCCGGCAATCCGACGGCGCCGACGCTGCCGCACTTCTGGATCCACCCCCGGGTCCTGTCGAAGAACGCATCGTGCAAGGAGGGCATGCCATGCACCAGGGACGCGCCGCTCCCCAGTACCGCCAGCATCAGGACCACGGAACCGGCCGTCCTGGCGGACTGCCGCTCCGCCGGGATGCGCCGGACCAGGTCGCCGGCGAACAACGCCACGATGAAGCTCATGAAGACGTAGAGCGAGGACATGTTCCGAAGGGCCACCATGGCGGCGTCCGAGAGGGACCAGACGGCGAGGACGACGCCCGCCCCGAGGGCGTAGACGGGCACGAGCCGGTACGCGGGCCGCCGCACGAACCACAGCATGGCGGCCAAGAACAGGAGGACGACGAGGTATCCCATGGCCTCGAGATGGGTCGCGAGCAGCCCGAGGCCGCCTTCGAGGATCATGTAGTGCCCGGTCTTGTAGTGCCAGACGTTGAACAGCGTCTGGTTGAGGTACTGGAAGAGGGAGCCCGCGTTCAGGTTGAACGCCGCCATGGCGAGGAGGAAGGAGAGGGCGAATACCTCGATGCGCGGCGCCGCCCGCGGCCCGAGATCCCGCATGTTGAAGGCCACATAGAGGAACAGCGAGGCGGCGACGAGGAGCCCCGTCAGCTTGGTGGACAGGGCGGCCGCAGCCAGTACGGCGAGGTAGACGGCGTTGCGGTACGACGGGGTCCTCCATTGCAGGCACACGAACGCCGCCAGGTTGAAGAGGGCGAACAGCACCGCCTCGCTGTAGAACCAGATGAACTGCTCGAATACGAGCGGACTCGCCAGCACGAGGCCCCCGTAGGCGGCTGCGGCGGCCAGGTTGAAGCGGGTGAACAACGACCACAGCGCCAGGCAGAAACAGCCGATGGCCGTCACCCCGAGGGCGGCGCGCATGAAGAAGTTGAAGTCCTGGACGTTGGGGTCCCGCTTGGCGCCCTCCTTGAACGC
>CAZSPS010000370.1:0-3734 GCA_964608875.1 uncultured Ectothiorhodospiraceae bacterium | reverse complement strand
CTGTCGCTGACGGTGGAGGGCCTCGAACGCCTGCCGCCGGACGGCGCGTGCATCGTCGCCTCGAACCACGCGAGCTACGCCGATCCGTTCGTGCTGTCGGCCGCCCTGCCGGCGCGCCTTCGCTTCGTGGCCAAGGCGGAGCTGCGCGCGAACCCCCTGGTGCGCCGGCTGCTGGCGGGGGCCGGAACTCTCCTGGTGGAGCGCTTCGACCTCGCGCAGAGCGCCGCGAACGTCGAGCGGCTCGAGACGGCGGTGCGGTCCGGGGCGCGCGTGGCTGTGTTCCCGGAGGGCACCCTGTACCGCACGCCGGGGTTGCTGCCGTTCCAGATGGGGTCCTTCGTGGCCGCCGTCGATACCGGGGCGCCGGTGGTGCCGGTGGTCCTGCGCGGCACCCGCTCGCTGATGCGCGACGGCACGTGGCTGCCGCGGCGCACGCCGCTGCGCGTCATCGTCGGCGAGCCGGTCCATCCGCCGCCGGCGGCGGCGGCCGGAGCGGAAGGCGGGGAGCAGCGGAGCCGGCTCTCGCGGGCGGCGGAGCTGCGCGACACGGTGCGCGCCTGGATGCTCGCCCACTGCGGCGAGCCCGACCTCGGGCACTTCCACCGGCTGCGCGACATGGCCGAGGAGCGCGCCGCCGGGGAGGCGTGACGGGCGGGAACGGTGGGAGGCGTCAGTCGGGCAGGGAGGTGCGGTCGCGGGCGTTGAGGATGCGGGCGGCGGCGCACGCGGCGCCGTAGCCGTTGTCCACGTTGACCACGGAGATGCCGGGGGCGCAGCTGGTGAGGACGGCGCGGAGCGCGGCCTCCCCGCCCGCCGCCACCCCGTACCCGGTGGAGGTGGGGACGGCGATCACGGCCCCCGGCACCAGCCCTCCGAGCACGCTCGCGAGCGCCGCCTCCATGCCTGCGACGGCGATGACCACGTCGAGGGCGCGCAGCTCCTCGACCCGTTCGAGCAGCCGCCACAGGCCCGCCACCCCGACGTCGTGGAACTCGCGGCACGGGTGTCCGTCGTAGAGCAGGGTGCGCACCGCCTCGCGCGCGACCGGCACGTCCGAGGAGCCCGCCGTGACCACCCCGGCGCGCGCCGCGCCCGCCCCGTCCGGTGCGGGGAGGGGGCCGAGGATCGCGGTGCGCGAGACCGGGTCGTAGTCGAGGCCGGCGGTGCGCTGGGCGGGCAGGGCGGCGTAGTCGGCGGGGTCGAGCCGGGTGAGGAGCGAGCGCCGCCCGCCGGCCTCGAGCTCGGCCAGGATCGCGTCCAGCTGGGCGAGCGACTTGCCCGCGCAGAACACGGCCTCGTCGAGCCCCGTGCGTTCGCGCCGGGAGGCGTCCAGGCGGAATTCGCGGCTCACGGCGCGTGCGGCCCGTTCCCGGCCCGGCGGCGCAACGTGTGGCTCATGGGGCGGGCGGCCCCCCTCGCCCGGCCGGGCGCAGGAAGGCGCTGCCCATGCGGTAGGGGGCGAGGCGCACCGGGCGTCCCGCCAGCCGCTCGCCGAACGTCTCGCGCACGTCGCCCATCATCGCCTCGCGTCCGGCGGAGTCGATCCGGTCGAGGATGGCGGGCTCGAGCTCGATGACGACGGCCTCGCGCCGCACCCGGCAGCGCACCGCGCCCGGCTGGGCGGCCTCGTCCTGGGCGGCGAGGGCGACGGCGAGCGCGGTCCGCACCCGCATCTCTATGTGGTGCACGGCGGCGAGGTCGAGCGGGTCGATGGCGATGCCGGTCTCCACCCGGCTCGACAGGCACGGGGCGGCCGGCAGCACCGCGAGGTCGAGGAGGGTGAGCGAGAGCGCGAGCCTTCGCACGTCGTCCTTGCGCAGCCCCGCCTCCACGTAGGGGTGGCGGACGGCGTGCTCGTCCGCCGCCGCGAGGCCGGGCCGGAAGTCGCCGAGGTCGTCCACGTTGGTCCCCGAGACCAGGGTGCCCGCGCACGCGCCGGCGGCGCGCGCGGCCATCGCCCCGTAGAGGTTGGTCTTGCAGAAGTAGCAGCGGTTGGCGGGGTTGCGCCGGTAGCGCTCGTCGCCGAACTCGCCCGCGTCCATCACCTCGAGCGTCCAGCCCTCGCGCGCCGCGTACTCGCGCACCCGGGCGCTGGCGTCGGGGGGCACGGCGGGGGAGACGGCGTGGTATATGCGCGCATCCGCTCCGAGGGTGCGCCCGGCGACCACGGCGAGGGTCATGCTGTCCACCCCGCCGCTCACCGCGACCGCGACCGGGCCGATGGCGCGAAGGCGCGCGTCGAGGGCGGCGAGCGCGTCGCGCGCGTCGCGCGGCGGGGCGGGGATGCCGCCGACGCCGGGACCGGGGCCGCCACCGCCTCCGCTTCTGCTGCCGCCGCTCACGACGACTCCGCCTCCCGGCGCCGCGCCTCGCGTTCGATGCGGTCCGCGCCGCCCCGCGCGAGGTCCGCCATCTCCGCCTTGGCGCTGGTGCGCCCGTCCGGACGGCGCGCGCGCTTGACCCGCACCCGCTGCCGTCCGCCCTCTCCCTCCACGGCGGCGGTGTCCTCCTCGCGGGCGAGTGCGGCGCGGCGCACCGTCTGCCAGCGCACCCCGAGCGTGGCGGTCTCGGCGAAGCAGCGCTCGATCACTCCCGCGCGCGCCTCGGGCCGGGCGAGGACCCGGACCCCGGCGAGCAGCCGGCCCTTCTTGCCGACCACCGGCGCCTGCACCACGTCGAGCACCCCCTCGTCCTCGCGCAGCCGGTCGAGCGCCACCGCGAGGTCCTCCGCCGTCTGGTCGTCGACCTCGAACGAGCAGACCCCGAGCGTCTCTTCCTCCCAGCCCCGGCCGGCGGCGGCGGAGGCCGTGGCGGCCGGGGTGGCGGGGTCGAGCGCGAGGGCGCGCAGGACGTTGCTCATGCCCTCCATCCGGCGCCGGCCGAAGCCGTGCCCGGTGCGCGCGATGCGCCCGCCGAGGCCGGCGAGCGCGGCCGGCTCGAACACGGGGTCGAGGTGGCGGAGGATGGCCGCCCCGGTCGGGGTGACGCGCTCGCCGCCGACCCCGTCGTGCACCACCGGCATGCCGCGCAGGAGGAGGGCGGTGGCGGGCGCCGGCACGGGGAGCACGCCGTGGGCGGTGCGCACCCGGCCGCCGCCGAGCGGGAGGGGCGCGCAGGACCAGGTGGTGGCGGAGCCGAGCGACTCGATGAGCCACGCCGCGCACACCACGTCGGCGATGGAGTCCCACGCTCCGACCTCGTGGAAGGTGACGTCCTCGGGCTCGATGCCGTGCACTTCGGCCTCGGCCTCGGCGAGCACGGTGAAGATGGCGGCGGCCCGCTCCGCAACGGGCGCGGCGAGGCGCCCCTCCCGAAGCCACGCCAGGATGCCGTCGAATCGCCGGTGGGGGTGGTGCTCGTGGGCATGGCCGCCGCCGTGGGTATGTTCGTGGGGGTGGTGGGCGCTGTGTTCGTGCCCATGCTCATGGCCATGGTCGTGTGGGTGCTCGTGTGCGTGCGGGCGCCCGTCCGCCTCCGGTGCGGGCGCCGTATGCAACTGCAGCCCGTTCAGCACCCCGTCGTCGAACGGCTCGGTGCGCACGGTGACGACCTCGCGCACCCCCCCGTCCGCGAGCGCGGCCTCGAGCGGCGCCGCGCGCTCGGGAAAGGCGTCGAGGAGGGCCGCGGCGAACATGTCGCCCGCGACACCCCCGATCGGGTCCAGATGCACGTGCATGCGTCCGATTCTACTCCGGTTTCGCGCTACGATTAGGAGTGCCGGCGGCTCCGTGCGG
>CAZSPS010000369.1:0-3621 GCA_964608875.1 uncultured Ectothiorhodospiraceae bacterium | reverse complement strand
CCCGCCGCGTGCCAGGTGGAGCCGGCGGTGAGCTCCGTGCGCTCGCACAGCACCACGTCCGTCCAGCCCTTGCGGGCGAGGTGGTAGAGTGTCGAGACCCCGACGACGCCGCCGCCGATGACCACGGCCCGGGCATGTGTCTTCATGTGCTGCGCGCGCCTCTCTTCAGGAACCGGGTTGCGCCGGTGCCGCACCGTAGCCCGATTCGCGCCGCGAGGGAAGCCCCGCCCGCCGCCGCCGTCCGGAGCAGGGGGAGAGGAGAGGGGAGGGATTGCGGCGCGGCGCGGGGTCGGTTACTTTCGCACGCCACGGCCCGCCGGACGGCGGGCGCGAACGAACGACAACGAACGACGAGGTACGAGCCGCCATGCGCAAGACCATCCTGACCACCGCTACCACCGCCGCCACCACCATCGCCGCCGCCGTGGCCCTGGCCGCCGCGCTCGGCGCGAACCTCGCCGCCGGCCTCGCGCCGGCCGCCGCCCAGATGGTGGACGGCCCCAAGGTCAACTGGAAGTTCTCGGTCTGGGGCAAGAGCCGCGCCTTTACCAGGGGGGTCGAGCACCTCGCGGCCCAGGCGGACGAGCGCACCGGCGGCAAGTTCCAGATCCGGATCGGCTACGGGGAGCAGTTCTCCAAGAGCCGCGAGAACCTCGACTCGGTCTCGCTCGGCGCGATCCAGGGGGCGATGTTCTGCTCCTCGTACCATCCGGGCAAGAACAAGCCGATCACCGTGCTGGACCTGCCCTTCCTGCCCTTCGCCGACCTCGACGTGATGCGCGCGGCGCAGGACGCGGTGTACGCGCACCCCGCCTCGCGCGAGGCGCTCGCCAAGTGGAACGCCCTGCTCTTCATGGGCAACGTCCTGCCCCCGAACGAGTTCATGGGCCGGCGCCGCCCGCTCCTGTCGGTCAACGACTTCGAGGGGATGCGCGTGCGCGCGCTCGCCGGCATCGGCGAGGCGGCCAAGCTGCTCGGCGCCACCCCCCTCACCATGCCGGCGTCCGAGGTCTACACCTCGTTCCAGCAGGGGGCGGTGGACGCGGTCTCCTTCCCCTTCACCTACGCCTTCGCCGCCTTCAAGGTGGACGAGCTCGCGACCTGGACCACCACCAACATCAAGATCGGGTCGTCGAACTGCCCGACCGCGATCAACCTCCAGGCCTGGAACGCGCTGCCCGAGCAGTACCGGCAGCTGCTGCTGGATGCGAAGGACGGGGCGCACGAGGCGCTGAAGGCGGCGTACGCGGCCGACGACGTCAAGAACATGAAGCGCTGGCGCGAGGAAGGCAAGATACGGCTGATCGAGATCCCCGAGGCGGAGATGGTCGAGTTCCGCCGGGCCGGGGGCGAACCGATCTGGAAGCAGTGGGTGGAGGACAACGAGGGCGAGCTGCCGGCGCGCGAGCTGCTGGACCTCGTGCTCGCCACCGCCAAGAAGGGAGCGATGTGACGACACAACCAACCGGCTACCGACGAGGTACACAACCATGCGCAAAACCATCCTGACAGCCGCCGCCGTGGCCTTGGCCGCAGCGGGCGGCGCGAGCATCACCGCCGGCCTCGCGCCGGCCTCCGCCCAGATGGTGGACGGCCCCGCGGTGAACTGGAAGCTGTCCCTGTGGGGCAAGCGCCGCGCCTTCACCGAGGGGGCGGAGTACGTCGCGGCCCAGGTCGCCGAGCGCACCGGCGGGAAGTTCAACATCAAGATCTTCTACGGCGGCCAGCTCTCCAAGTCCAAGGAGAACCTGGACGGCATCTCGGTCGGGGCGTTCGAGGCTGCGGCGTTCTGCGCCTCCTACCACCCGGGCAAGAACAAGCCGCTCACGGTGCTGGACCTGCCCTTCCTGCCGCTCTCGGACTTCAAGACGATGCGCGCGGTGCACGACGCGGTATACGCGCACCCCGCCTCGCAGGCGGCGCTCGAGAAGTGGAAGGCGTTCATCTACATGTCCAGCATCCTGCCGCAGTACGAGTACATGGGCCGGGGCGAGCCGCCCTCGTCCGTGGCCGACTTCTCGGGCAAGCGCCTGCGCGCGCTCGGCGGCATGGGGCAGGCGGCGCGGCTCATCGGCGCCACTCCGTCCACCATGCCGGCGTCGGAGGGCTACACCGCGCTGCAGCGCGGCACGGTGGACGCCTTCGGCTTCCCCTACACCTACGCCTTCGCGTCGTTCAAGCTGGACGAGGTGGCGGACTGGGTGACCACCAACATGAGCCTCGGCACGGTCAACTGCCCCATCGTGTTCAACCTCGACGCCTGGGACGACCTGCCCATCGCCTACCGCTCGCTGCTCCTCGACTTGAAGGACGGCGCGTACCAGGCGATGGACGAGGCCTACCGGGCCGCGGACGCCGCCAACCTGAAGAAGTGGAGTGAGGGCGGCAAGATCCAGATGGTCGCCATCCCCGAGAACGAGATGGCGGAGTTCCGGAGGATCGCGGGCGAGCCGGTGTGGAACGCCTGGGTCGAGGAGAACAAGGGCGAGTTCCCGTCGCAGGAGCTGCTCGACCTCGTGCTCGACACCGCCAAGAGGGCGATGATGCAGTAGGGTCGAAGGACCGGCCTTCTCCATGCCCGAGAACCCGAACGCCGCACCGCCGCCGGGGCAGCCGCGTCCGCCGCTGCCGCCGGCGGCGGGGGCGGCGCCGTCGTCCTTCGGCCGCTTCCTGCATCGGGCGGACGAGGGCTTCTTCCGCCTCGAGAGCGGGCTCAACCTCGTGGCGGCGCTGGTCATCCTCGCCGTGATGCTGCTCGGCGTGTTCCAGGTCTTCGGGCGCAAGCTCATCAACCTGCCGGTGCCGGGGTACGTCGACGTCATCGAGTTCGCGATGGGGGTGTTCGCCTTCATCGCCATCGCCTACACGCAGCGTCTGGGCGGCCACGTGCGGATGGAGATCTTCCTCAAGCGGCTGCGGGGGCGCCCGCTCTGGGTCGTGGAGGCCGCCGGCACGCTCATCGTCATCGCGATCGTGGCGGTGCTGGCGTGGTTCGGCTACGAGCACTTCCTGCGCGCCTGGAACATCGGCGACAGCACCATCGACATCCAGCTCCCGCTGTGGCCCTCCAAGCTCCTGGTGCCGGTGGCGTTCGCGGTGCTGCTGGTGCGGCTGTTCATCCAGCTCGGCGGCTTCCTGCGCCTCGCCGCCGACCCCGAGGCGGAGCCGGTCGGGATCCCCCGCATCGAGAGCGTGGACGAGCAGGCACGGCACGAGATCGAGACGGGGCTCGCGGGTGAGGCCCGCGAGGAGGAAGAGGAAGAAGGCAAGGCCCGATGGACGAGCTGACCATCGGCCTCATCGTCACTGGCGGCCTGCTGCTCGCCGTCTTCTTCGGGGTGCGGGTGTTCGCGGCGGCGGCGCTCGCGGGCCTCGTCGGCCTGGTCTGGCTCATCGGCTGGGACGCGGGCGCAGGCATCACCGGCACGGTGCCGCACTCGAAGTCGATCAACTACGTGCTGAGCGTGCTGCCGATGTTCATCCTCATCGGCTTCATCGCGTACCACGCGGGGCTCACCCACGCCCTGTTCAACGCCGCGCGCGCCTGGGTGGGGTGGGTGCCGGGGGGGCTCGCCGTCGCCAGCGTCTTCGCCACCGCCGGCTTCGCGGCGGTGTCCGGGG
>CAZSPS010000368.1:0-1505 GCA_964608875.1 uncultured Ectothiorhodospiraceae bacterium | reverse complement strand
GCGTCGTCGATGGTGGCGAGGCGGATCTCCCCGGCGCTATCGCCGGCGGGAATGGTCAGCGCGCCGCCGCCTGCGTCCGTGTAGTCCGCGCCCGCCGTGGCCGTGCCGCCCAGGGTGTACTCGATCGTGAGCACCGCCGCGCCGGCCGACCGATCCAGCGTGACCGGGAACACGAGCGCGCCGCCTTCGTCCACCGCCGGCGCGCCGGACACCGAGACGATCACCGTTTCCCGGTCGTTGTCGATGGCGATGAAGGTGTCTTCGGCGGCGTCCGGGTTCACGTCGTACACGCCCGGCTTGGGGACGAGCTCCACCCGGTAGGTGTCGTCTTGCGTATCGTCGTCGTCCTGGGGGACAGCGGTCCTCCAGATGGTCTCGCCGGTGTTTTCCAGGGTTCGCCGGGGCGTTGCGCCTTGCACGCCGTTCTTGAAGACGCGCGCTTCGGCCTCCACGTGGTCCGGGGTCTCGCTCTCCAGCGTGAAGACGATGGTGAAGCGCTGGCCCTCGACGTAGCGGGGCTCTTCGACCCGCAGCGAGACCAGCGGCAGGTCGGCATCCCCGATCGCGCCCACGGCCGAGGCGTCCGCGCCGAGCGTCGCCGTGCCGTCCGCCGGCGCCGTCAGCGTGACCAGCACCGTCTCCTCGCGCAGGCCGGTCTCGGCGCGCAGCGATTCCTGCGTGCCGTCGGCGAGCGTGGTCAGGCGGATTTCCCGTTGCGTGTCGCCGGGTGCGAAGGTCAGCGCGCCGCCCGTTGCGTCCGTGTAGTCGGCGCCGGCGGTGGCCGTGCCGCCGAGCGTGTAGCCGTGCGTGACGGTGTGCCCGCTCGCCGCGTCGAGGCGCACGGTGAAGACGAGATCGCCGCCCCCCTCCAGCACCGCCGCCGGGGGCGCTTCGATGGAGAGCGCGGGCGGGTCGTCGTCGTCGGACACGGTGACCGTGGCCTCGGCGGGGTCGCCGGCGCGGAAGAGGGCGCCGGTGGTGGGCGGCGCCAGGGCGAGCACGACGGGGGCGTCCGGCTCGTCCAGCGCGTCGTCGTCGGTCGCGAGCGACACGGTGGCGGTGGCCGCATCGGCCTCGAAGCGGACGCTCGGCGGCACGGCGGGCGAGGCCGCCAGCACCGCGCCCGAGTCCGTCACTTCGAACGCCACGTCGAGCGCGTCCGTCAGCACCCCGGCGCGGGTCAGGGTGAAGACTGCGGCCCCGCCTTCCGCGACCGTGGCGCCGCCCGCGGCCGGGGCCACCGTCACCAGCGGCAGGTCGCCGTCCACGATGCGGCCCGCGCGCGCCGAGTCCGACGCCTGCAGGGTCGCGGACCCGACCGGGGCGTAGCCGGAGATCGTCACGGTGACGGTCTCGGCCGGCTCGTCCGCGTCGTCGTCCGTGGTGGCGAGGCGGACCTCGCGCTCGGTGTCGCCGGGCATGAAGGTCAGCGTGCCGCCCGCCGCGTCCGTGTAGTCGTCGCCCGCCGTGGCCGTGCCGGCGGTCGTGTACTCCACCGTGATGGT
>CAZSPS010000367.1:0-3272 GCA_964608875.1 uncultured Ectothiorhodospiraceae bacterium | reverse complement strand
TCGGCGAGCGCGATCCACGCGAGCAGGTCGGCCACGGTCTCGCCGGCCTTGTGGCGCTCGGCGAGCCCCATGTGCGCGATCGCCCGGCGTCTCGATTCGACGTGCGGGTTGAGGTCGTGCATGAACACGCTGAGGTCCTTGAGCGGGCACACGCGGTAGTCCGCGCCCACCCTCTCTCTGTCCGCGGCGATTCCCGTAGCGCCCGTGCTCGCGCCCCGTGCGCTCGCACCGCCCGCACCCGCACCACCGCCTGCACCCGCACCGCGCCCCGGCGCCTGCCGCTCGACCGCGAGCGGCGGGGTGTCGGGGTGCGTCTCGAGCCACCACGCGACCTCGGTGGCGAGCGCGCCCGTGCGTTCGAGGAAGGGGGAGGGCTCGGCCAGCACGGCCAGCAGGTCGCACTTGAGCAGCATCGCAAACGCGTGGCGGCGCCAGTACTGCTCGCGGTAGGTGAAGCCGTCGCCGGTGGCGAGGGGGGCGCAGTGCAGCACCGGCGAGTAGAAGGTGACGAGCCCCCGGTCGCCGAAGTGGTAGTGGGGCTTCAAGGTGAGCGTGCGCACCGCGCGCGCATGCAGGTCGGTCTCGCCCGGGGTCCCGAGCAGCGAGCAGGGGGAGGCGAGGTAGCACGCGAGTTCGCGCGGGCGGGAGTCGTTGGCCATGGGGAGCTCCTTCGCTTGTGGGCGGCGACTATATCAGCCGCGCGGGTCTTGCCGGATCATGCCGCAGGCCGCACGCGCACCAGCCACGCGCCCAGCGCCGGCAGCAGCACCACGGCGCCGGCCATGTTGACCAGGAACATGAACGTCAGCACCGTGCCCATGTCGGCCTGGAACTTGAGCGGGGCGGCGATCCAGGTGACCACCCCCGCGGCCAGGGTGAGGCCGGTCAGCACCACCCCGGCGCCGGTGGTGGCGAGCGTGCGTTCGTACGCCGCCGCGAAGTCGAGCCCCTCTTCGAGGTGCGTGCGAAGCCGCCCGTAGATGTAGATGCCGTAGTCCACCCCGATGCCCACCCCGAGCGCGACCACCGGCAAGGTGGAGACCTTGAGCCCGATCTCGAGCAGCGCCATGAGCGCGTAGGCGAGCAAGGAGACCGACGCAAGCGGCACCACGATGCACACCGCCGCCGCCAGCGAGCGGAAGGAGACGAGGGTGAGCGCGATGACCGCGGCGTAGACCCAGCCGAGGATCGGGAACTGCGACGCCTCCACCTCCTCGTTCGCCGCCGCCATCACCCCGACGTTGCCGGCGGCGAGCCGCAGGTCGAGGCGGCCGGCCTCGATGACGGCCCTGGCGCCGCCTCCGCCCCCGCCCGCGCGGAACGCCTTCACCGCCGCGACGATGCGCTCGATGGTCTCGGCCTTGTGGTCGGCGGTGTAGACGAGCACCGGCATCACGCTGCAATCCACGTTCAGCAGGCCGCTCGTCGTCGGCACCGGCGACACGGCCTGCACCAGCGCGTAGTGGTTGCGCGGCAGGGTGCGCCATTTGAGGCTGCCCTCGTTCCAGCCCGCGTTGATGCCGCGCGCCACCCCCGCGAGCCCCACCACCGACTGCACGCCGGGCACGTTGCGCACGTGCCACTCGAACTCGTCGAGGGCGCTCATCACCTCGTAGTCGATGCAGCCCTCCGGCCCGGTCTCGGCGATCACCGTGAGCACGTCCACCCCGATCTCGAAGCGCCCGGTGATGGCGGCGGCGTCGCGGTTGTACACGGAGTCCGCCCGCAGCTCCGGCACGCCCCGGTGCTCGTCGCCCACCCGCACCTGCGGGGCGAAGAACGCGCCGCCCGCGACCAGCGCTGCGGCCACCGCCAGCACCGCCGCCGCGGGGCCGCGCCGCGCCACGCGCGCCACCCGCGACCAGAGCGGGCGCAGCGCGGCGTCGCGCCCGCGCGCGGCGCGCCGCAGCGACTCGTCCGCCTTGAAGTACGAGAGCAGCACCGGCAGCAGCGCCAGGTTGGTGAGGAGGATGGCGGCCACCCCGAGGCTCGCGGTCAGCGCGATCTCGCGGATCACCTGCACCTCGATGAGCGCGATGGTGACGAAGCCGATGCAGTCCGAGGCGAGCGCCACCGAGCCCGGCAGCAGCAGGCGGCGGAAGCCCGCCCGCGCCGCGTCGAGGCCGCTCGCTCCGCCGATCCCGCTTGCCTCGCCGGCACCGCCCGCCCCGGTCCCGCTCGCTTCGCCGGTCCCGTCCGCGCCGCCCGCCACGCCCGCCGCCGCCTCCGCGCGCACCGCGCTCACCATCTGCACCCCGTGGCTCACTCCGATGGCGAACACCAGGAACGGCACCAGGATGGACATCGGGTCGACGCCGAAGCCGAGCCCGGTGAGGGCGCCCAGCTGCCACACCACCGCCACCAGCGAGCACACGAGCGGCGCCGCCGTCAGGCGCACCGAGCGGGTGTAGGCGTACACGAACGCGGCGGTGACGAGGAAGGCCACCCCGAAGAACGCGATCACCCGGAGCGCGCCCGCCGCGATGTCCCCCACCACCTTGGCGAAGCCGATGACGTGCAGGTCCACGGGCGCGTCCGCCCCGGCGCCGGAGCGCGTGCGCGCCTGTGCTTGCGCCTGCGCCTGCACTTCGCGCCGGATGCGTTCGAGCTCGTCCGCCACCTCGAGGTAGTCGAGCCGCTCGCCGGTGTCGGGGTGGAACTCCTGCAGCTTCGCGCTCACGAGCGCGCCGCTGAAGTCGTTGGCCACCAGGCGCCCGACCAGGCCGGCCTTGATGATGTTCTCGCGCACCCTGGCGAGGCCCGCCGCGTTCGGCTCGAAGTCCGCCGGCACCACGTTGCCGGCGGCGATGCCGTCCTCCACCACCTCGATGAAGCGCACGTTCGGGGTGAGCACCGAGTAGACCTGGGTGCGGTCGACGCCGGGGAGGAAGAACACCCGGTCGGTCACCTCGCGCAGCACTTCGAAGAACTCCGGGGTGAACATGTCGCCGTCGCGGGCGACGATCGCGATCACCACCCGGTCCGCGCCGCCGAACTCGTCGCGGTGCTCGAGGAAGGTCTGCATGTACTCGTGGCGGAGCGGCACCTGCTTGGTGAAGCCGGTGTCCACCCGGAGTCCCGACGCGAGCCACGCCATCCCCAGGGTGACGAGCGCGAACGCCGCGATCACGGCCGGCCGGCGGGCGAACAGCAGCCGCTCGAGGCGCGCCGCGAACGAAGCGCGGGAGGCTGGCGGGGCCGGCGGGCGGCCGTAATCGCGGCGTTCGCGCTCGTCACCCTGGGGATGGCGTGGCTCGCGTCGGGACTCCGGG
>CAZSPS010000366.1:0-5490 GCA_964608875.1 uncultured Ectothiorhodospiraceae bacterium | reverse complement strand
GGGCGGCGGCCCGGCTCTCGCGCTCACCTCGGACGCGCTGTGGGCGCGGACATCCTCGGAGAAGACCCGCGACCTCGCGGCCTCGGAGAGCGACACGACGCGGCTCAGGCTCGGCCTGGAGGGGAGCTGGAAGCTCGCGCTCGAAGGCGGCGGCAGTCTCGTGCCCAAGCTCGAAGTGGGCGCGCGCCAGGACGGCGGCGACGCCGAGACCGGGTTCGGGGTCGAGCTCGGCGGCGGGATTGCCTGGAGCGACCCCGCCCTCGGGCTCACCCTCGACCTCTCGGGCCGCACCCTGGTCGCGCACGGCAACGACGACCTGGAGGACCGGGGCTATGCCGGATCGCTCGCCTTCGATCCCGATCCGGGAACGAAGCGCGGGCCGTCCTTCAGCCTGCGCCAGGACTGGGGCGCACGGGCGCAGGGCGGGCTCGACGCGCTGTTCGCCCCCGAGCCGCTCGGGGACCGCACGGGCGGAGGCGGGAGCGAGGCGACGTCGCGCTGGACGGCGGAGGCGGCCTACGGGTTGCCGGCCTTCGGCGGACGGTTCACCGGCAGCCCGCACCTCGGGCTCGGGCTCTCCGATGCGGCGCGCGATTACACGCTCGGCTGGCGGCTCACGCCGGAGAGCCGGAACGCGTCGGACCTCTCGTTCGGCCTCAAGGCGACGCGCAGGGAGAGCGATGCCGCGGAGGCGGAGCACACGGTCGGGGTCGAGATCCGCGCGCGCTGGTGAGCGGCGCGCGCCGGACGGTTCGGGCCATGGAGAACGGCGACGGGGTGCGGGCGTGGCTCTTCCTCCGGTGCGTCCCGGAATACGAGGCGGCGTGGCGGGCGCGGGCCGGCCCCGGCGCGGATTCCGGGGAGCCCGTCGCGGTCCCCGGATCGGACCCGGACCGGGCTCCCGGGCCGGAAGAGTTGGAGTTCCCGATCCGCGTCCAGACGCGGGCCGACCTGGAGGCGGCGCGCTTCGACCTGCTGGCCTGGCAGGACCCGCTGGCCGCGTACGGCCCCGCCTCGCCCTTCTGGATCCAGGACGGCATGGCGGAGGCGGCGGTCGCGCCGGACGCCGAGCCGCTCGCCGGGATGGTGGCGGCCGGCGGGGGCTCGGTCGAGGGGCTGCGGCTGCTGGACGGCGGTCTCGTGCTCAAGATCGAGCATGGCGGGCGGGCGGTGCAGATCCTGCTGCGCGGCGCCGGGCGGTTTCCGGCGGGCGCGGGCATCGAGCTGCGCCACGGCTTCGGGCTCCGCATGCCGCACAGCATGCGCCGGCTGCTCGACTTCTGGCAGGTGGCGGGCCGTTCGCCCCCTCCTCCCTGAGGCAGGTCGAGGAGGACCGCAACCTGGCGATCGTGATGGAGGGGCTGAGACGGGGCAAGAAGCCGCGCCCCATCGCCATCGACGTCTGGGGCGCCGGGCGGGTCGCCGAGGAATGGCGCCACCGCCCGTGGATGCGCTCGCAGATGCGGCGCTGGATCCCCAAGGCGGAAGCGCTCGCCGCGGGCGGCTGGCGCGAGTCCGTGCCGCGCCGCCTGCCCGGGGAGTGACGGACAACGCCGGCGTGCCGGGCGGGCGCGGACCGGCGCCGTCACAGCCCGAGATCGACATCCCGGCCCCCGCCGCGCTCCCGTTCCGGCGCCTCGCGCGGCTGCGCGGGCCGAGCGCCCTCGCGCTCCCTTGCCGGCGGCGCGCCGCCGCCGCGTTCCGGCCGCCGGGCCGCCTGGCGCGAGACCCCGGCGCCATCGCGGTCCCGCTGCCGCGCCCTGCCGGGCCCGGCCTCGCGCTCGCGATGACGCCCGCCGGCACGCCCGACTTCCACCCCCCGCCCGTCCTCCGCGCGCGTCATCCCGCCGATGGCTTCCAGCGCCGCGATGCGCTCGCCGGTGACCGCCTCGAGCTGCGCCCTCAAGTCCGCCGCGTCGTCGGTCACCAGCTCGGCCCGGTCGCGGGCGCGGGAGATCTCGACATAGAAGCTCTTCTGCGTGGTGAGATGCCGGTGCCGGGATTCCATGACGGCGATGACGTTGTCGACGGTGCGGCCCTGGAAGGCGTGCACGGTCGACGCCCAGGCGTGGTCGAGATGGCGCAGCTGGGGGTCGCCCGCGCCGAGCTCGATCTTGCGTCCGTCCTCCAGGCGGAAAGTCACGCGGTCGCCCTTCACCGCCGCCACCTCGGCGGTGCGGCTGTTGACCAGCCCGAGCCCGGCGTCGTTGCGGGTCCAGCGGATGCGGTCGCCGGCCCTGAGCTCGATCTCCTCGGCCCGGTAGACCTCGCTGCCGCCCCTTCGCCCGGCGATCTCGGACGGCCGCCAGCGCACGGTCCCGCCCCGGGCGTCGTCGAGCAGCACCTCGCGGTTGCGGCGGTCGACGCCCGCGACCCGGCGCTCGTCGCCCTTCTCGACGCCGATCCGCCCGTAGGGGCGGTGGAAGGCCACCACGTCGCCCGGCGCGTAGTTGGCGGCGAGCGCCTTCTCGGCGTTGGTGTAGCCCCTGGAGACCAGCCGTTCGGACTCCATCGCCGGGCCGTGGAGGCGCCCCTCGCGCGCGAGGCGCTCGCGGATATGGCCGTTGATCCGCTGGCGGAGCGCGTGGGAGGGCGCCATCACCCCGGTGCGCTCGCGGCCTTCGGCCGGCAGCGCGAGCCAGCGCGCGGCGGCGGCGCCGGCGAGATTGTCCGCCTTCGCCTCGGCCACGCCGGGGCCGAGCTTCTCGAAGGCGCGTGCGATGTCGCCCTTCAGGCTCGCCTCCACGGCTTCCCTCAGCGCCGGATCGCGCTGGCGCATGATCTCGTCCATGACGGCGGTCTTCATGCCGGCGGCCTGGAGCTGGGCGAAGGGCTTGCCGGCGTCGACCGCATCGAGCTGCTTCGCGTCGCCCACCAGCACCAGGCGGGGGATGCGCACGGCGTTGGCGATCCTGAGCAGGTCGCGGGCCTGGACGGTGGAGGCGAGCGAGCCCTCGTCGACCACCAGGACCGTCTTCGCGAAGGCGGCGCGCATCTCCCTGGCGCCCCTCCTCGTGAGGCGTCCTTCCGCGACGCCGGCGTTGCGGGCGAGGAAGCGCTGCAGGGTCTCGGTCGGGATGCCGGCCTCGGCCGCCAGGGTCTCGGCCGCCGAGGCCGAGGGCGCGAGACCGGTCATGCGCCAGCCCTTCTTCCCGGCGAGCGCGCGGGCGCGCCGCAGCATCGTCGTCTTCCCCGTGCCGGCGTAGCCCTGGACGCCGACCGTGCGGTCCCCGGACGACAGGATCAGCTTCACGGCATCCTTCTGCCCGGCCGTGAGCGGCCCGCGGCTCAGATGGGCCTGCGCCTGCCAGCCGCGCATGACCGCCCGGCCGCGGCCCTCGCCGGCCTGCATCAGGGCCACCGTCTCACGCTCCTCGGCCACGGTGCGTTCCGTCGCGAGCGAAGCCTCCGCGCCGGGGATGTCCACGGCGTGGAGGGTTCCGGCCTTCTCCAGGGCGGCGATCTCGCGCTCGGCCTCCCCGATCGCGACCGCGCCCGGCGCGTGGGCGAGCGCGGCGGCGTAGAGGTCGGCGCGCGCGAACACCGCTTCCCGCTCCGAGAGATGCGCCAGCGCCCAGGCGACCGCCTCCGCCGCGGGCGACGGTGGCGCGGCGTCGGCGGCCGCATCGCGGTCGGGCGTCCGGTCCGGCCCGTCGAGGGGCAGCTCCGCCTGCCGCGTTGCGCCGGCCGTCCTACCCGGACCGCCGGAACCATGCGGCGCGACGCCCGGTTCCGGCGGCGTCCGCGGTGCGAGCCGTGCTTCCCGTCCCGGCGGGGGAGCCGGCTCCGCCGCTTCCCGCTCCCTGTCCGGCCCGGTCGGAGGTTCCGGGACCGCGTGCGGATCCGGCGAGGCGGATTTCTGCACGGCATCGACGACCGGCCCGCGGGCATCGAAGCCGAGATCGGCGGCCTGGTGGCGCCAGACGCCGCGCAGCTCCCGGCGGTCGATGTCGCGCTTGGCCGCCCGCGTCATCAGCGCCGCCCGCTCGGCAAGGCGCGGATTGTCGGCCGACGCGCCGAGACCCCGCGCCTCCATCGCCGCCTCGATCTCGGCCCGGCGGGTGGAGAAGGCCGCAATCGCCTCGCGCGGCACGCCGGCGATCTCGAAGCGCCCGTCGGCATGGGTCTTCTCGATGCCGTAGCCGAGCTTCCTGAGGCCGGCGGCGAGCTCGTTGCGGTAGAGCATGCCGATCAGCTTCTGCTTCGCATAGAGCCCCTCGTTGGCCATCGTCCGCCACTTGCCGTCCTCGCCCCTGACCATGTTGGCCAGCACGGCATGCGTGTGGAGCTGCGGATCGAGGTTGCGGGAGGCGTCGTGACGGAACGTCGCCGCGACGATCTTCTGGCCGCCGACCCGCGCCATCTTCCCGGTATCGGGGTTCTTCATCCTTGTTTCGGCGGCGTTCTCCTCCACCCAGGCGATCGTCGCCGCGGCGGCGCGGTCGTGGGCTTGCGTGATGCGGTCGTCGCCGCCGACCAGCGCCGCGATGGAGACGGACTTCGGCGCGCTGAAGGTCAGGTCGCGCCCGGGCCGGTGGAGGATCTCGCCGTCCTTGCCCCGCTTGCCCAATTGCCGCCCGGAGCCGTCCGGCACCCTGCCTTCGAGGATTGCCCGGAAGGTCTCGGGATCGACGGGTTCCGTCAGGCCGACCTCTTCGGCGCCCCTGCCGGCCCAGGCGCTCGCCTCGCGGTGCTCCTCGGAATCCTTCGCATAGTAGCCGTCGCGCTCGTAATAGGACGCGCCCTGCGAGGCCGAGGCGAGTGCGCCGATCGACAGCACGGCTCAGAACCACTCGGGCCGAGCAGCGCCCTTCTTCGACACGGCGCCTTCGCCGGCGCCGGCGCCGTTCCCCGGCTCCGCTGCCGCCCTCGCCTCGCCGGCCCTGTCGGCAGGGAGGGCGGTCTCGTCGGGCTTCGGCGCTGCTTTCGACGATGAAGGCGACGGTTCGGCATTGTGCTCTTCGGTGCGGCGATCCCCGATATCGCCGTCTATCTCCACCGGACCGCAGATTGCCGATGGCGGTTCGTCCGGCTGGTCTTGCAGAGACAGGGGTTCCGGCGGCGCAGTCTCCGTCCCGGACCCGTCGTCCCTGCACTGGCCGCTCCCGTCACCGGGGCGTTCAGTCTCTTCCCGATCGGCGGCAGCCGCATCCGCGCCGGCATCGCTGCATGACGGTGCGACGTCGGTCTCGACCGCCTCCGTCTCTCCCGGCAGCGGAACCAGGTCGAGCTCGCCCTGACGCGGTCCATAGCCGGGCGCGTCTTCCGGCATCGGCGGAGGCTTTCCCGGGACCGTGCCCGTTTCGCCCGGCAGCGCCGGGATCGCGATGCCGCCGTCGCCGCCGGGTTCGACGGCCGCCGCCGCGATATCCGCATCGTCGAGGCGGCCGGGCGGCCCGGCGCCGTCTCCCCCGCGCGGCACGAACCGCTCCGCCGCCTTCGAGTTCCTGCCCGACGAGGGCAAGCCCTTCTCGATCCGCGAGTGGGTCT
>CAZSPS010000365.1:0-7091 GCA_964608875.1 uncultured Ectothiorhodospiraceae bacterium | reverse complement strand
TCGCTTCCAATCTTCGTACGACGGGCGCGGCTCGGGATCGGCGGCAAGCGCCCGGTAGATCGCGTGGCGGGCGGCCTCGCGCATCTCGGCCAGGAACGGCGTCTCGACCGCCTCCTTGCGCGCTGGCAGCACGAACTCCAGTTCGGGACAGTCCTCGATATCGGCCGCCACGCTCCAGTACGCGCCGCCGACGGTTTCGACCGAGGGCAACCGCACGGCGACGGTCAGGCCGTGGAAGTTCACGTCCGGGTCGTTCAGCGCGAACCGCCGCGGGCGGTTTCGGAACACGCCGAACACCAGCCCGCGCCAGCGTTCCACATGCACCGCGCCGTCCAGAAACGCCCGGCGAGGCAGCGCCTCGGCGTCCCTCGGCGAGCGGTCTGCGCATCCCCAGTACACCGGCAGCGGGTAGTGGACGGCGGCGGCTTCCAGCGCGCCGCGGATCTTCTCGGCGGTCTCGGCATCCCTCGCCGGAAACCTCACGGCCGTGCCGTGCGGATACGGCGCGCCGACCTCCGGGCGGATCTCGGCCGCGGCGTCCCCCGCGAAGTGCTCCGGCTTGAGCTCGACGAGCCAGCCGGGGGCAGGCGCGTCGCCCGGCGCGCGGGGCCGCGAGGAGACGGCGCAACCCCAGCGCGCCAGGCTCAGCATGCCCATCCCGGCGGCGTCCTCGCGTTCGACGAGGTCGCCACTCCAGCCGTTCTCGCCGAACGACAGCAGCACACCGGGGTCCGCGATACCCTGCCCGTCGTCGAGGACGGTGACGGTCGGCCCGCCGCCGCGTTCGTGCTCGCCGAGCACGACGTTCACGCGCGTGGCGCCGGCGCGGCGGGCGTTCTGCAGCGTCTCGGCGAAGATGTCCGCCAGCGTCGCGGCAAAGGTGCGGGTGACCCGCTTGAGGGCGCTGTCGTGAATGCGCGCGCGGATCGTTCGGGTGTCGTTCATGGGGCCTCCCTGTGGCATGGGAAAAGGGATGCGCCCCGCCCGGGCGAAAATCCGGGCGGGGCGCGCGACGGCGGACGGCTACGGCGTCGCCTGGCGCAGGAACTCGGGGACGTCCGCGGCCTCGCCGTCGGCGGCGGAGTGCTCGGGTTCGCCTGCGCCGTTACCGTTCGCGGGAACGTCGCCCTGCTCGCGAGCCGATGCGTCGTGGCCGTTGCCCCGATCCGCTTGCGGCTTCGCGTCCTCCGCGTCGCCGGGCGCAACGGGCGCCGTTTCGGCGCGGTTCGAGGAAGCGACGTCGTCCGAATCGGCAGCCGCCTGCGCACCGGCGGATTCCGGTTCGGTGTCGTCGGATTGGCCGCCCGCATCGAACGCCGCGAACCCCGGCGGGGTCCAGGCCAGCGCGGCGGCGTGTTCGTCGGCGCCGATGCCCACGGGCGCCTTGCCGGCGGCGAACGCCTCCTCCATGGCCTTGGCCAGATCGGCCTTCTTGTACTTCGAGCGCGCGGCCGCCCAGGCCGGACCCAGCGTGTCGCGGGCGACGGCCAGGATGCGGTCCTTGCGCAGCCGCGCCCACACGAGATCGGCGGTCGGGCGCACGTGCTTCGCGAACTCGATGCCGAGCCGCGCCACGGTGGCCTCCAGTTCCGGGCGGGCGTCGTGCTCGAACGCGAGTTGCCCCTTGACCGTGCGCGCCACGGCGGCGGCGAACAGCTTTTCCTTGTCCGCCCGCGGCAGCGCGCGCAAGGCCTCGAAGCACGCGGCGTCGTCGTCGGCTTCCATCCAGTCGAACGGCAGGTCCGACCAGTCCGCCAGCATCGCCTCGCCGGGGCTTGCAGCGGCAAAGCCGTCGTCGTTCATGCGCATCGCGGGCCGGTCGGCGGTCTCGTTGAACGCGATGTCGAGCGCGTGGTACGCGGTCGTGTAGCCGCGCGCGAAGACGGCGCGCACCATCTGGAACACGGCCAGGTCGAGCGCGGCCTCGAAGTCGGTCGCGAGATGCGCCTTCACCAGCGCCGTGCGGATGGCCCGCAGGTCGTCGGCGAGCCCGATGCCCACGCCCGCTTCCTGGCGGGCCGTGGCGCGCGGATCGGGCGGCGGCGCCAGCGGCGCGGAGACGGCCGGCGCGTCGACGCTTCCTGCGCCCGCCGTTCCGTTCCCGGCGGCAGCCCCGGCGGCCGTGCCGGTGGCGTGCCTGTTCGCGCCGGCGTGGCCCGTGTCGGCCTTCGGCATGTCCTCGGGCTTCACCAGGCCCTGGATGACCTGCAGCGTCCCGTCGCGCCCGACGGTGGCGATGGCCCCGGCGATGGCGAAGTCCTCGCGGCGGAAACGGGCGCGCGCCTCGACGCCGGCCTCGATCTCGTCGAGCCGCGCCTCAAGGGTGTCGGCTTCGGCTTCGAGTTCCTCGGTCCAGTCCTCGTCGTCGAAGTTCGCGAGTTCGTCGTGGCGCGTCCGCAGCCGTTCAAGTTCGGCGGTTTCCTCGTCGGTGGGCTCGCCCGGCCGAGGATGGACGCGTCCGTAGCGCGCGGCGGCGCTCCAGTCGACTTCCAGCCTCGCCTCCGCCCACTTCCAGCGGGTGGACAGCTCGTCGGCGACGACTTCGAGCTTCTTCATGGCCAGATCGTTCAAGAGCGCCGGATCCTCGAACCACAACCCGTTCTCGTGATCGTCGGCGAACAGATCCCGCATCACCGGGCCGCCGGCGGCCTCGTAGGCCTCCGCGCCCACGAACCGCGCCAGCGCGGAGGAACCGGGCACCCGCTCGTCGGTGAGCAGGCGTTTCACCTGCCAGGCGGTGGGGCGGTAGTCCTGCGCGGAGACCTGTTCCCACACGGCGAGCTGGCGCTCGGTGTCGGGCGTGACGGCGAATGCCTTCAGCGTTTCCAGGTCGATGGCTTCCTCGCGGTAGGCGTCGAGGAGTTCAGGGGCGGCGTTGCCGAGACGCAGGCGCTGTTCGACGATGCGTTCCGAGACGCCGAAGCGGTTCGCGATGGCCGCGACCGACAGGCCGTCGCCCGCGAGGGCGGAGAACGCCGCCACCTGGTCGGCGGGGTGCATGGCGATGCGCACGACGTTCTCGGCCAGCGACAGTTCGCCGCCGTTGCCGTTCGGCGCGATCCGGCAGGGCACCGGGAGTTCGGGATCCAGCGCGCGGTCTTCGGCGAGCGACTGCAGCGCCGCGAGGCGCCGGCCGCCGGCGAGGACGGCGAAGCGTTCGTTCCCGTCGTCGTCCGTGCCGTCGGCGCGGGCGACGAGGTTCTCCAGCAGGCCGTGAGCCCGGATCGAGGCCTTGAGCTCGGCCAGGGCGTTGCCGTGGGCGGGGGTCTTGCGCACGTTTTCGGGCGCCAGGAAAAGCCGCGACAGCGGGATGTCCCGGATGACGGCGTCCGGCGGGGAAGCGGTTGGGTTCATGTGGTTCTCCAGGGTGGGAAGACAGGTGCGCGGCCCAGGCTCTCTCCGGCCGGCCCGCGCCCGACCGGCCCGGAACCGGCCCGGCCTCCTCGCGGAGCCGGGGCAAGGCCGGGCGGAACGGATCGGGAGGGGACGCCCGGGCCGGCGGGACCGTGGCGGTGCCGCCAAAGGGGGAAAAGGCGGTCAGGCCGCGATGCGGATGCGCTCGCCCCAGGGCGCGCGGGCGAAGTCCGACGGCGGGTCCGACCAGTCGATCCAGAGCACGGGGAAGTCGGGCTCCGTGTCCGGGTAGCGCGAGCATTCCATGTCCGTGAAGTACAGGCACGCGCCGGGGCGGATGCCGCGCTCGTCGAGCCAGGCGAAGCCGGGCCGGAAGTCGGTGCCGCCGCGGCCGCGCACGACGATCTCCTCGGGCAGGTCGAACGCGGAATGCTCCGCGGTTTGGCGAACGGCGGTGTCGACCTGCAGCAAGACGACGCGCTCGGGCTGGATGTCGGCGGCGACTTCTCGGACCTCGGTCCAGAACTCCGCGAGCGTCTCCGCCGGCAGCGAGCCGGACGTGTCGATAATGACCGCCAGGGTCCCGATGCCCTCGGAGCGGATCGACGGCAGGTACAGCCCGCCGTCGATGAAGCGCCGGTTGGGCGCGCTCCACGAATAGTCGCTTTTGGCGGCGTCGGCCATGTAGCGGCGCAGCAGCGCGCGCCAGTCGAGTTTCGCGACGTGCGCGCTCCTCACGGTCTCTTTCACGGCGCCGGGGAGCTTGCCCTCGGCCTTGGCGAGGCTCGCCGCCTGGTGCATGGCCTCATCCCAGGCCTGCTCCTCGGCGGTCCTGGCGGACCCGGACAAATCGGCCTCGGGGCCGTCGCAACTTCCAACCGCGGGCGAGTCCATGACCTCGCCGGTGCCCGACGGGTCGTGGCTCGGCGAGGCGCCGCCGGGCGCCTCCGAAGGGCTCCGGCCGGGCTCGGCGCCGGCGTCGGAACGTGAGTCGGAGTTTGTGTCGCATGGATCGTTGCGGGTGTCGCCAGCGGACGAACCGTTGCCCTGCCCCGCGTCGGGTTGGCCGTCCGATGACGGACTGGTCAAAGAGGATTCGGGGCTTGTTGAAGGCGGCGCCCGGTTGCCGGCTTCGCCGTCTTGCTCCGGCTCCGGCAGCCGGTCGTAGGCTTCCTCCACGCTCAGGCCTTCCCACGCCTCGGCATCGGGCGGCAGCGTGAATCCCGCGTCGCGCAGCAACGGGTGGGTCACGAGCTGCGAGGCGCGCTGCCAGCGCTCCGGATCCCGGTCACGGCGCCGCGTGTGGTGCTTGAGCGCGCAGGCGAGCACCGCGCGGGCGATGGCGGTCTCGACCGCGTGCGCGGGGGTTTCGGCGATCCAGGCCGGGGAATAGCGGATCTCTTGTCCGTCGCTCGCCAGCGTCTTGCGGGACGGATCGGCCCGAAGCGGCAGCCTGAGCGCCAGGCTTCCGAAGAACGGCTGCTTGCGCAGCAGCTCCGTGACGCAGGCGCTGACGCGCCGGGCCGATTCGGTCTGCACGGATCCGGCCATCACGCCGCCGCCCGCGGCGCTTCGGTCGCCTCCCCGAAATACCCCGCGAACCGCTCCATGAGCGCGTCGGCGTCGCGCTTGACCCGCCGGCGCGCCGCCGGATCGAACGTGCGCGAGGGGCGCAGCGCGTCCGGCTCGACACTGGCGATCCTGTCCTTGACCCGCTCGCACAGCCGCGCCAGTTCCTCGTCGCCGAAGATGTTGAGCCGGGGCACGACGTCGACGAGGTCGCGGATGTTCTCGATCATGGAGTTGCGGAACACCAGCGGCTTGCCCTCGCCGTCCTCGCGCAACCGGTCGGACACCCGCTCGACCGCCTCGCCGAGCCGGCGGTACAGGTCGCCGACGGCGCCGTGCAGCCGTTCCTCGACTTGGCGCTCGATATCCCGCTTGACCCGCTCGGTGTCGTCGCTGGCGAGCCTGGCGATGAAGTGGTCGGCGTCCGGCACCGCGGAGATCCGGTAGCGGATGGAGAACTTGCTCTTGAGCGCCGCGCTGGAGGGGTAGTCCCCGATGCGGAACAGCCGCCCCAGGTCCAGCCGCGCCCGCTCGATGTTGTCCTCGTAGTCCTCGACGAACCGGGCGCGTTCGCGGACCATCTTCTCGCACAGCCCGTCCATGAGCTCGGTGTAGCGCTCGTAGTTGGCCACGGTCAGCAGCCGGGCGCCCTTGTCGTCCCAGGGCAGGGTCTGCTCGTAGTGCGCGGTCCTGGCGCGGCTCACCGTGGCGGTGAGCGCCGCGAACGCGTCCTTGGGCAACAATCTCTTGTTGTAGCGGCCGGCGCTCGTGCTCGCGTCGTGGTGCACGGCGACATGGGTGCTGGCGGCGCGGTCGTAGAGCCGCCCGGACCAGGCGGCGATCCTGAGGGACACCAGCATGGCGTCGGAGTTGAGGTCCATGAAGTCCTCCTTCGTTATCGGAGCGTCCACTCGGGGACGCGCAGGGCGGCAGCCAGCTTGCGTTTGGCTGTCTCGATGTTCGGGGCGCGCACCTTGTACTCGCGCGAGGGCGCGTCGCCGGCGGGGTAGTGCAGGATTCGCCAGACCGGCGGCGCCGCCATCAGCGCGTCCTCGCGGCGGCCCAGCGGATGAACGCGGGCGTTCTCTGCAGGGCCGGGTCGCGGCGGATGCACGAGCCCACCAGGAACTCGCCGACCTCCCGGCGCAGTCGTTCCGCGTAGGTCACGATGGCGTCGAGATTGACGTCGCTCGCCAGCCGGTAGAGCGAGCCGCACAAGGCGATCAGGGCGCTGGCGTTGTCCGGCACGTCGGCGTTGTCCGGATCGTCGAGCACGGCGCGCGGGTGCGGCAACTCGCGCCAGACCTGAAGGAACGCGCACAACTCGATGGCGGCGGCCTCGCCGACGGCGCCGCGCAACAGCGCCCGCTCGGCGGCGGGGTCGAGGCCGTTGCGGCGCTTGACGATGCCGCTCGCGAACTCCCAGGTCCGGGGACACGCGAACGCGCGCTCGCGCGACTGCGGATCGAAGGTGTGCAGCAGGTCGGGCCGAAGCTGGATGAAGAACAGCACCTCCGGGGCGATGCCGTTCGCCGCGCCCCAGGCGCACCAGTCCCCGGCGTCCACGTTGATCTCCAGGTGCACGAACCGCGAGGCCAACGGCGTCGGCATCCGGTTGACGACGCCGCGGTCGCCCTCCCGGTTGCCGCAGGCGATCAGGGATGCGCCCTCGGGCAACTCGTACTCGCCGACCTTGCGGTCGAGCACCAGTTGATACAGCGCCGCCTGCACCATCGGCACCGCCGACGGCAGTTCCTCCAGGTTGATGAGCCACGAGCCGGCGTCGTCCGAAGGGGGCAGGAACGCCGGCGGCGCCCACCGGGTGCGGCCATCGGGATCGCGCCAGGGAATGCCGCGAAGATCGACGGGGTCCAGCAACAGGGCGCGCACATCGACGTAGGTGCGCCCGGCGGCCGCGGCGACCTGTTGGGCGATCTGCGATTTGGCCGCGCCGGGCGGGCCCCAGACGATGCAGGGCTGGCGCGCCTCGACCAGCAGGGACAGCGTAGAGGCCAGTTCGCTCGGGCGCAGCGTGTAGTCCGCGGACACGGAATCGGGTTCGGTCATGGATGGGCTCCGGGTGGGTGGAAACGGAACGCGGACGCCCTCCGGCGTCCGGCCTTCGCCCGGCCCGAGGCCCGACTCGCCTCATGGAGGCGCGCCGCGGG
>CAZSPS010000364.1:0-2798 GCA_964608875.1 uncultured Ectothiorhodospiraceae bacterium | reverse complement strand
AGCTCGCCGAGCACACTCCGAGCGCGGCCAACGTCGCCGCCTACGCCGACATCGTGCGCGAGCGCGCCCTCCGGCGCGAGATGATCGCCGCAGGCTCCACCATCGCCGACAGCGCCTACCGCACCGAGGGGCGTCCGATCGGCGAGCTGGTGGAGAAGGCGGAGCAGACCGTCTACGCCATCGCCAACCGCCGCCGCGCGGGCAGCGAGGGGCCGGTACCGCTCCACGCCGTGCTGCCGAAGGCGATGGAGAGGATCGACGAGCTCTACCACACCCAGGGCAGCGTCACCGGGGTGCCGTCCGGCTTCATCGACCTCGACAACATGACCGCAGGCCTGCAGAACGGGGACCTCATCGTGATCGCGGGCCGCCCGTCGATGGGGAAGACGGCCCTCGCCGCGAACCTCGTGGAGGCGGCGGCCCTGGGCGAGCGCAAGCTCCCGGCCGTCGTCTTCAGCATGGAGATGTCGTCGGAGCAGCTCGCCAACCGCTTCCTCGCCTCCCTCTCGCACGTGGACCTCCAGAAGATCCGCACCGGCAAGCTCACCGACGAGGACTGGCCGCGGGTCACGTCGGCCCTCCAGCTGCTCAACCAATCGAAGATCTTCCTGGACGACGGGGCCGCCCTCACCCCGGCGGAGCTGCGCGCGCGCTGCCGCCGGCTCAAGCGCGAGCACGACATCGGCTTCGTGGTGGTGGACTACCTGCAGCTCATGCACGTGCCCGCCACCTCCGAGAACCGGGCCACCGAGATCTCGGAGATCTCGCGCTCGCTGAAGGCGCTGGCGCGCGAGCTGGAGGTGCCGGTGGTGGCCTTGTCGCAGCTCAACCGCAGCCTCGAGTCGCGCACCAACCGCCGCCCCCTGCTCTCCGACCTGCGTGAGTCGGGAGCCATCGAGCAGGACGCGGACCTCATCTTGTTCATCTACCGCGACGAGGTCTACAACGAGGAGAGCGAGGACCGGGGCAAGGCCGAGGTCATCATCGGCAAGCAGCGCAACGGGCCGACCGGCACCGTCATCCTGACCTTCCTCGGCCACATCGCCAAGTTCGGGAACCACGCGCGGGACATGCCGTGAGCGCGCCCGCGCCCGCGCCGGCGGGGGGCGGCGGCCCGGTGGCGCGCATCGACCGCTCGGCGCTCGCGCACAACCTCGCCGCCGTGCGCCGCTGCGCGCCCCGCAGCCGGGTGCTGGCGGTGGTGAAGGCCGACGCCTACGGCCACGGCCTGGTGCCGGCCGCGCGCGCCCTGATGCGCGCCGGCGCCGACGGGCTCGCCGTGGCGCGCCTGGGGGAGGCGCTCGCGCTCCGGCGCGCGGGGGTGGCGGGCACCGTCCTGGTGCTGGCGGGATGGAGCGACGGGGAGTCGCTGGAGCGCATCGCGGCCGAAGGGCTCGACGCGGTGCTGCACGAGCGCGCCCAGCTCGAGGTGCTGCGCGCGCGCGGCGGGACGGGCGGCGGGCCGCCGGTGCGCGTGTGGCTGAAGGCCGACACCGGCCTCCACCGCCTGGGGTTCGCGCCGGCGGAGTTCCCCGCCGTGTGGCGCGAGACCGCCGCCTTGCCGCGGGTGGCCGCCCCGCTGCACGCGATGACCCACTTCGCCGCGGCCGACGACCCCGGCCCCGCCGATGCCACGGCCCGGCAGAGCGCGTGCTTCGACGGCCTGCTGGCCGCGCTCGGGAGCGGGGGCGCGCCGCCGCCCGCGAGCCTTGCGAACTCGGCCGCGGTGCTCGCCGCGCCCGGCTCCCACCGCGACTGGGTGCGCCCGGGGATCATGCTGTACGGGGCGTCGCCGCTCGCGGGCGGGCGCGGCGCGGACCACGGCCTTCGCCCCGCCATGACCCTCAGCGCGCCGCTGGTGGCGGTCAGGATCGTGGAGCGGGGCGCCGCGATCGGGTACGGGGGGACGTGGACCGCCCCGGAGCGGATGCCGCTCGGGGTGGTGGGGATCGGCTACGGCGACGGCTATCCCCGCCACCTGCCGTCCGGCTCGCCGGTGCTGGTGGCGGGGCGCCGGGCGGCGCTCGCGGGGCGGGTCTCCATGGACCTCGCGGCGATCGATCTGCGCCTGTGTCCGGACGCCCGCCCGGGCGACCCGGTGACGCTGTGGGGGGAGGGGTTGCCGGTGGAGGAGGCGGCGGAGGCCGCGGGCACCGTCCCCCACGAACTCTTCGCACGGTTGGGACCCCGGGTGGAGCGGGTCTTCGCATGAAGGCGCGCGCGGGCAGGGCGCGGCGCCCCGCGCCGGCGGGGGCCGTTGCCGCCGTCGCCGCCGTCGTCCTCGCCGTTGCCGCGGCGGCGGCGTCCTTGCCCGCGTCCGCAGCGCGCGCGGAGCCGCTTTGCATCGACACCCGCGACGGCCGAACCCACCGCTACCGGGTGGAGGTGGCGGCGACCCCCCGCGAGCGCGAGCGCGGCCTCATGTTCCGCACCGAGCTGGACCCCCGCTCGGGGATGCTGCTCGTGTGGGAGGAGGACACCGTCGCCCACATCTGGATGAAGAACACCTACGTCCCCCTCGACATCGTGTTCGTGGACGGGCGCGGCGAGGTGCGGCGGATCGCCCCCGGCGCCCGCCCGCTCTCGCTCGATACCATCTCCTCCGGCTCGCGCGTGCGGGCCGCGCTCGAGCTCGCGGCGGGCGAGGCGGCCCGCATCGGCCTCGCCCCCGGCGACCGCGTGCGCCACCCCCTGTTCGGCGCCCGCTGCGGCGATTGACCCCGCGCCCGGCCCATTCCATCAACGGAGACCCGCCCATGGACCTCGCCAGCCTTCCCTATCCTTCGCGCCGCGAGCCG
>CAZSPS010000363.1:0-2424 GCA_964608875.1 uncultured Ectothiorhodospiraceae bacterium | reverse complement strand
GTCGTCCTCGGAGGGGGGATGCGGAACAACCCCGAGTTCGGCGGGCTCGACGTCGGGCTCAACTCGCTCTTCCGGCTCCGGTACGGGGCGCGGCTGCACCGGGAGACCGGCCTGCCGCTCCTGGTCACGGCCAACGAAGAGTTGGCGAACGCGATGCACCGCGTGCTGGAAGGAGAGTTCCACGTGCCGGTGCGCTGGGTGGAGAGGGAGAGCTACAACACGGCCGACAACGTCCGGCTCTCCAGGAGGATCCTGGAGAAGGAAGGGATCGACTCCGTCTTGCTGGTGACCAGCGAGTCCCACATGCGCCGCGCCGTCGGGGCGTTCGAGAAGGAAGGGTTCGAGGTGTTCCCGGCCCCGACGCTGCTCCTCGGGAGCGGGGAGAGCCTGGCGCCGGGGCTGCACGACTGGCTGCCGGTCGCCGGCGCCCTCTATACGAGCAGCAACGTGCTCTACGAAGCCGCCGGGCGGACGTGGTACTGGCTGCGCTACGGTTCGGTGGACTGACCTCCGTGGCCGGCTGCCTGCGCGGCTTTCACCACGGTCTCGAGGCGGGCGCGGGAGCGGGGCCATGAGCGGCGCCGGCGCCGGCCGGGACGCGATCCGGCGCTTCGCCGAGCACGTCGCGGACACCGGCTACGAAGACCTGTCGGAGGCGGCGGCGGCGGCCACCCGCACCTTCGTGCTCGACACCCTCGGGGTCGGGGCGGCGGGCAGCGCCGGCCCGTGGACGCGCCCGCTCATCGACACGCAGCGTCTCTCGTGCCCCGGCGGCCAGGCCCGCGTGTGGTCGCACGGCGCGCGCCTGTCCGCCGCCGGGGCCGCGGTGTGCAACGGCTACCAGATCCACAACGGCGAGTTCGACTGCGTGCACGAGGGCGCGGTGGTCCACGCCTTCACCGTCCCCCTCGCCGCCGCCCTCGCCTGGGCGGAGCGCGAAGGGGAGGTCACGGGGCGCGACTTCCTCACCGCGCTCGCGCTCGGGGTGGACGTGGCCTGCCATCTCGGCGCGGCCTCGAAGAGCCCCCTCCGGTTCTTCCGCCCCGCGACGGCCGGGGCGTTCGGGGCCGTCGCCGCCGTCGGCCGTCTCGCGGGCTTCGACCCGCCCACGCTGGTGAACGCCTTCGGGGCGGTGCACGGCCAGCTCTCGGGCACCATGCAGGCCCACGTCGAGGGCTCGCCGCTGCTCGCCATGCAGATGGGGTTCAGCGCCCGCAACGCGATCGTCGCCTGCGACATGGCCGCGCACGGCCTCGCGGCGCCGCAGGCGGTGCTCGAGGGTCCGTTCGGGTTCTATGCGCTGTTCGAGGGCGAGCACGATCCCGACGCCATGCTCGGCGAGGTCGGCAAGGTGTGGCGGGTCACCGAGCTCTCGCACAAGCCGTTCCCCTCCGGGCGCGCCACGCACGCGGTGATCGACGCCTGCCTGGAGCTGCGCGCGCGGATGGGGCTCGACTCCGCCGGGGACGCCGAGGGCGCGGTCGAGCAGGTCACCGCCCGGGTGCCGCCCCTGGTGCACCAGCTGGTGGGGCGGCCCGTGCGCGGCGGCATGGACGTGAACTACGCGCGGCTTTGCTGCCGCTACGCCGCGGCGCGCGCGCTCCTCGGGGGCCGGGTGGGCTCCGGCGACTTCCTGCCGGACGCGATGACGGACCCGGCCTCGCTCGCGCTCGCCCGCCGGGTGGACGTCGTGATCGACGCCAATCCGGACCCGAACGCGCTGGTCCCGGTGACGGTGGAGCTGGCGCTGCGCGACGGCCGCGAGGGCTCGCACCGGGTCGAGGTCATGTACGGGCATCCGGCGCGGCCGATGGCGCGCGCCGACTGGCTCGAGAAGTTCCGCCGCAACTGCGGGCAGGCGGCGAACCCCGTTCCCGCAGAGGCGGTGGAGCGGCTGGTGGCGGCGGTGGCGCGGCTCGAGAGCCTGCCCGACGTGGCCGCCCTGGTGGACGATCTGGTCCCCGCCGGGGAGGAGGGACGATGAGCCCCGCCGCGGGCGGCATCGACGGCATCGCGGCCGGGGCGAACGGGTCCCGGAGCGCGGGGAGAGGCGAGAGGAGAGAGGCCGAATGAAACCCATCTGGCAGATGAGCGCGGTCGACACGGCCGAGGCCACCCGCTCGGGCCGGCTGTCGTGCGCGGAGGCGGTCGAGGCGCACCTCGAGCGGATGGCCGCCGTCAACCCGGCCCTGAACGCGGTCACCGTGGACCTCGGCGAGCGCGCGCGCGCCGCGGCCCGCGCCGCGGACGAGGCGTTCCGGTCCGGCGCGCCGCCCGGCCCCCTCCACGGGGTGCCGGTCACCATCAAGGAGAACGCCGACCAGACCGGCGAGACGACCCCGAACGGGGTCGCGGGGCTCGCCGGGGTGGTCGCGCCCGACGATGCCCCGGTGGTGCGCAACCTCGTGCAGGCCGGCGCCATCG
>CAZSPS010000362.1:0-1658 GCA_964608875.1 uncultured Ectothiorhodospiraceae bacterium | reverse complement strand
GCCGCCCTCGACCCGGCCAACCCCTGGACCCACTTCCGCGAGGCGGACTGGGACGAGGCCCTGGACCGCGCCGCCGCCGGCCTCGCCCGCATCCGCGACCGCGACGGCGGGCGCGCCCTCGCGGGCTTCGGCTCCGCCAAGGGGTCGAACGAGGAGGCGTACCTGGTGCAGAAGCTGGTGCGCACCGGCTTCGGCACCAACAACGTCGACCACTGCACCCGGCTCTGCCACGCCTCGTCGGTCGCCGCGCTGCTCGAGGGCATCGGCTCGGGCGCGGTCACCGCGCCGTTCACCGCCTGCGCCGATTCCGACGTCATCATCGTCATCGGCGCCAACCCGACCGAGAACCACCCGGTCGCCGCCACCTTCTTCAAGCAGGCGGCGAAGACCCGCACCCTCATCGTCATGGACCCGCGCGAGAACGGCCTCGCCCGCCACGCGCGCCACATGCTGCAGTTCCGGCCGGGCTCCGACGTGGCCCTGCTCAACGCCCTGCTGCACGTCATCGTCGCCGAGGGGCTGTACGACGAGCAGTACGTCTCGGCCCGCACCGAGGGCTTCGAGAACCTGCGCCGCCGCGTGGAGCCGTTCACCCCGGAGGCGATGGCCCCGGTGTGCGGCATCGACCCGGACACCCTGCGCACGGTGGCCCGCACCTACGCGCGCGCCGAGGCGGGCATCATCTTCTGGGGGATGGGCATCTCGCAGAGCACCCACGGCACGGACAACGCGCGCTGCCTCATCGCGCTCGCCGCCGTCACCGGCCACGTGGGGCGGCCGGGCACGGGCCTGCATCCCCTGCGCGGGCAAAACAACGTGCAGGGCGCGTCCGACGCGGGGCTCATCCCCATGGTCTACCCGGACTACCAGGCGGTGGGGGAGGCGGACGTGCGCGCCCGCTTCGAGGACGCGTGGGGCACGAGCCTCGACCCCGAGCAGGGCCTCACCGTGGTGGAGATCATGGATGCGATCCTCGAGGGCGGGGTGAAGGGCATGTACATCATGGGCGAGAACCCGGCGATGTCGGACCCCGACACCCGGCACGCGCGCGCGGCGCTCGCCTCCCTGGAGCACCTGGTGGTGCAGGACCTCTTCCTCACCGAGACCGCGTTCCACGCCGACGTGGTGCTGCCCGCCTCGGCTTGGCCGGAGAAGGACGGCACCGTGACCAACACCAACCGCCAGGTGCAGCTCGGCCGCCAGGCCCTGCCCCTGCCCGGCGACGCGCGCCAGGATTGGTGGATCGTGCAGGAGCTGGCGCGCCGGCTCGGCCTCGGCTGGCGCTACGAGCACCCGCGCGACGTGTTCGCGGAGATGGCCTCGCTGATGCCCTCGCTCGACAACATCACCTGGGAGCGGCTGGAGCGCGAGAGCGCGGTGACCTACCCGTGCCCCGCCCCGGACCGGCCGGGCCACGACATCGTGTTCGGCGACGGCTTCCCGACCGAGAGCGGCCGCGCGCGGCTGGTGCCGGCGGACCTCGTGCCGGCCGTCGAAGAGCCGGACGAGGAGTACCCGATGGTGCTCACCACCGGGCGGCAGCTCGAGCACTGGCACACGGGGGCGATCACGCGCCGCTCCGGGGTGCTGGACGCGCTCGAGCCCGAGGCGGTGGCGAGCCTTTCCCCCGCCGACTGCGGGCGGCTCGGGGTGGCGGG
>CAZSPS010000361.1:0-3259 GCA_964608875.1 uncultured Ectothiorhodospiraceae bacterium | reverse complement strand
GCACTCTCGCGGCGCGGGTTCCTGGGCGGCGGCGCCGCCTTCGGAGCCGCCGCCTTCGTCATGGGCGCCGGGGCGCTGAAGCCGATCCCGGCCCTGGCCGCGGCCGCCGGGCGCTTCGGCTTCGAAGCCGTCGCCGCCAACACCCTCGACACGGTCACCGTTCCCCCCGGATACGGCTGGCACGTCGTCGCCAAGTGGGGCGAGCCGATGTGGTCGCGCTCGATCGAGTTCGACCAGGCGACGCGCGGCTCCGGAGAGAGCCAGGAGCTCGCCTTCGGCGACAACAACGACGGCATGGCGCTGTTCGACGCCGGCGGCCGGAGCGTGCTCGCGGTCAACAACGAGTACGTGAACCTGGGCATCTTCTACGGGGGCGCGGGCAACGGCGCACCCGCCGGCGCCGACGACGTGCGCAAGGGCAAGGCCGGCCACGGGGTGTCGGTGGTGGAGATCGCGCGCCTGAACGGGAAGTGGTCGATCGTCAAGGACTCACCCTACAACCGGCGCATCACCGCGGACACGCCGATGGAGATCACCGGCCCGGCCCGCGGACACGCCCTCCTCGAGACCGCCGCCGACCCCTCGGGCGCGCGCAGCCTCGGCACCTGGAACAACTGCGGCAACGGACGCACCCCCTGGGGCACCTACCTCGCGTGCGAGGAGAACTTCAACGGCTACTTCTCGTCGAGCGACCCCGCGCTCGAACCGGGGCCCGCGCTCCGGCGCTACGGGATCGGCGTCAAGGACCGGGGATACGCCTGGGCGACGGCGGACGAGCGCTTCGACATCGCGAAGCACCCCAACGAGCCGAACCGAGCGGGCTACGTGGTCGAGATCGATCCCCTCGACCCCGCATCGACCCCGAAGAAGCGCACCGCGCTCGGACGCTTCAAGCACGAGAACGCGGAGGTGGTGCTGGCCGCGGACGGACGGGTCGTCGTCTACATGGGAGACGACGAGCGCGGCGAGTTCCTCTACCGGTTCGTGAGCGAGGGGCGCTACGTCGAGGGCGGGGACAACTCCGACCTGCTCGAGGACGGCAGGCTGTACGCGGCGAAGTTCTTCGACGGGGGCCGCGGCGAGTGGATGGAGCTGACCCCGGCCGCCGCCGGCATGGCGTCGCGGGCGGAGGTCTGCGTCCACACCCGCATGGCCGCCTCGGCCGTGGGGGCGACGACCATGGACCGCCCGGAGTGGGTGGCGGCGAACCCGGCCAAGGCCGAGGTCTACTGCTGCCTCACCAACAACAAGAACCGCGGCAGGAAGCCGAACGCGGGCGGCGACCCGACTCCCGTCGGTGGGCCGAACCCGCGCGCCGGCAACCTGTACGGCCAGATCGTGCGCTGGTCCCCGGACGCGGGCGACCACGTCGCGGGCGGGTTCTCCTGGGACCTCTTCGTGGTCGCGGGCAACCCGGCCGTCCACTCCCGCCCGGACGCCGACGCGGGCTCGCGAAACGTGACCCCGGACAACATGTTCAACTCGCCCGACGGCCTCGCCTTCGACCGCAACGGCATGCTGTGGATCCAGACCGACGGGAACTACTCCGACGCCAAGGGGTTCGCCGGACAGGGCAACAACCAGATGCTGGTCGGCGACCCGGCGAGCGGGGAGATCCGGCGCTTCCTGGTCGGCCCGAGGGAGTGCGAGGTCACCGGCTTCGCCTGGAGCGGCGACCGCCGGACCCTGTTCGTCGGCATCCAGCATCCGGGCGAGAAGGGCGACAGCCACTTCCCGGACGGCGGCAAGACGGTCCCGCGCTCGGCCGTCGTCGCCATCACCCGCGACGACGGCGGCCTCATCGGCTGAGCCCTCTCGCGGCGCGGACGGCCGCGCCCGGGGACGGCGGGAACGGGGACGGGGACGGGAAGCGCGTCGGCGCCCCCGTCCCCGCCGGCGTTCAGGGGGTGAGCGTGCGGGCCACGCGGAACCCGACGTTGCCGCCCCGCTCGCCGCGGCCGCTCCAGGCGCGGAAGGCGGAGCGCAGGTACCTCGGCAAGAAGTACCAGGAGCCGCCGCGCAGCACGCGCAGGCCGCACACTCCGGCCGTGCGCGCGCTCCCGTCCGCCGGCGCGCCCGCGTGGCTCGCGTTCCTGCAGTCCTCCACCCACTCCCATACGTTCCCGTGCACGTCGTGCAGACCGAACCCGTTGGCCTCGAAGCTCCCCACCGGCGCCGTTCGCTCATCGTCCCAGCGGCTCCCGCAGCCGGCGCAGTTGGCGCGGTTCAGGCCCACCTCGTCGCCCCAGTGGTAACGGGTATCGGTGCCCGCGCGCGCCGCGTACTCCCACTCCGACTCGCTCGGCAGCCGGTACTGCCGGCCCGTCTTGCGCGACAGCCAACGCACGTACGACTGCGCATCCTCCCAGGACACGTGGATGACCGGGCGGGACTCCCGGCCCCAGCCCCGGTCGTGCGGGCGGTACCCCCCGCAGCCGCCGCCGGCGACGCACGCGTCCCATTCGGCGAACGTCACCTCGTACGCCCCCACGGCGAACGGGCGCGCGATCTCCACCCGGTGCGCCGGGCCTTCGTCGACGCGCCGCCACCCTTCCGACTCCGGCGAGCCCATGGTGAAGCTGCCCGCCGGCACCACCACCATCTCCGGACACTCTTCGCAATCCCGGAACACCGGGCCGTCCCCGGCCGGGGTCATGGCCGCGAGGGCGGCTTGCGCCGCCGCCAGCGACACGGCCAGAGCCGCCGCCATCGCAATTGAACGCTTCATCCGTACCGCCTCCTCTCCCGTAGTCCCGTCACCGCGCCGCGCCCTCACCGGGCATAAAGGGGAGAGGGGGTCAGCGCGCGCACGATGCGGAAGCCGGCCCTCTCGTCCCGGCCGCCGGCGCGGAACCTGCCGCGGACTGCGGAACGCAGGTTCCTCTTGAAGTTGTACCAGGAACCGCCGCGCAACACGTGCAGGCCGCAGTCCCCGGACTCCCACGCGCTCCCGTCCGCCGGCGCGCCCGCATAGCTCGCGTTCCAGCAGTCCTCGACCCATTCCCACACGTTGCCGTGCACGTCGTACAACCCGAACGGGTTGGCCCGGAAGCTCCCCGCCGGCGCCGTGCTCTCGTCGTCCCAGCGGCTCCCGCAGTCGTCGCAGTTGGCGACGATCTCCTTTCCCGTCGCCTTCACGATGTAGTCTCCGAAGTGGTAGCGGGTGTCCGTTCCCGCCCGCGCCGCGTACTCCCACTCGGCCTCGCTCGGCAACCGGTACTCCCGGCCCGTCTTCTCCGACAGCCACCGCACGTACGAC
>CAZSPS010000360.1:0-6881 GCA_964608875.1 uncultured Ectothiorhodospiraceae bacterium | reverse complement strand
TCGCCGAGCGCACCGCCCGCCGCGATCTCGGCCGCGCGCCGGCCGGTGCGCTCGGCGAAGCGCTCGCGCTCGGCGTGCACCGCCGGGATGCACGCGCCGCCCGGCAGCGTCATGCCGAGCGCCTCCGTCATGCACGCCATGGTGCTCGCCGTCCCCATCACCATGCAGGTGCCGGCGGTGGGGGCGAGCCGCCCGCCCACGTCCTCGATCTCCGCCTCGCTCAGCTCCCCCGCCCGGTGCAGGCCCCAGAAGCGGCGGCAGTCGGTGCACGCCCCGAGCCGCTCGCCCCGGTAGTGCCCGGTCATCATGGGGCCGACGGGGAGCACGAGGGCGGGCAGGCCGGCGCTGGCGGCGGCCATGAGCTGGGCGGGGATGGTCTTGTCGCAGCCGCCGATCAGCACCACCGCGTCCATCGGCTGGGCGCGCACCATCTCCTCGGTGTCCATGGCCATGAGGTTGCGCAGGAACATGCTGGTGGGGTGGACGAACGACTCGTGCAGGGAGATGGTGGGGAACGCCATCGGCAGCCCGCCCGCCAGCATCACCCCCCGCTTCACCGCCTCGACCAGCCGCGGCACGCCCGCGTGGCAGGCGTTGTAGTCGCTGCGGGTGTCGGCGATGCCGACGATGGGGCGCGCGAGCGCGTCGTCGGAGTAGCCCATGGCCTTGATGAAGGCCTTGCGCAGGAACAGGGAGAAGCCCTCATCCCCGTAGCGGGTGAGGCCCTTGCGCAGCCCGCGTGTCATCCGCTTCGCTCCTCTCCCCCCGCCGCCCGCCGACCGCCTCCGCTCCCGCGGCCCGCGCACGGTGGATAATACGGCACGGAGCGACGGAACCGACGGACGGACCGCCCGGCCTTGAACACCACCGCCACCGCCGCCGGCCCGCGGCCGGCCGAGACGCCGCCCGTCCTCATCCTCATCACCGTGTCGATGTGCACGATGCTCTACGCGCTCACGATCACCATCGTGAACGTGGTCCTGCCCCAGCTCCAGGGCGCGCTCTCCGCCACCCCCGAGCAGGTGTCGTGGGTGGTGACCCTCAACGTCATCGCCACCGCCATCGCCACCCCGATGACCGGCTGGCTGGTCGCGCGCTTCGGCCAGCGCAACGTCATCCTGTGGTGCGTGGTGCTGTTCTCGCTCAGCTCCCTGCTGTGCGCGATCGCCGACAGCCTCGCGCCGCTGATCGTGTACCGCGTCGGCCAGGGCGTGTTCGGGGCGCCGCTGGTGCCGCTCTCGCAGGCGATCATCGTCGCCACCTACCCGCCGCACCGGCGCGCGGCGGCGCAGGGGGTGTTCGGCATGGCCGTGGTCATCGGCCCCGCCGTCGCCCCGGCCCTGGGCGGCTACCTGGCCGAGGAGTACAACTGGCGCTGGGTGTTCCTGCTGCTGCTGCCGCTGTGCGCGATCGCCTTCACCGGCGCCTTCCTCTTCATCCGCGACACCGGGCGCGGCGCGCGCGCGCGCCTCGACTGGACCGGCTTCCTCACGTTCTCGATCGCCATCACCTGCGCGCAGCTGATCATGGACCGGGGCGAGCGCGAGGACTGGTTCGAGTCCACGCAGATCCTGATCTACGCGGCCATCCTCGCCGCGAGCCTGTGGGTGTTCGTGGCGCACACCGCGACCGCCCGCGAGCCCTTCATCAACCCGCGCCTGTTCCGCGACCGGAACTTCAGCATCGGGCTGTTCCTGGTCTTCGTCTACGGCATGCTTTACATCACCCCCACGGTGCTCATGCCGCCGATGCTGCAGAACCTCATGGGCTATCCGGACAGCATGATCGGCATCCTGCTCGCGGCGCGCGGGGCGGGCATGATCGTCGGCTTCTTCCTCGCCGCCCGCATGGGCGGGCTGGACCCGAGGGTGGGCATGCTGGTGGGCATCGCCGCCATCGGGCTGAGCGGCTGGAACATGGCGCTGTTCAACCTCGACACCGCCCCCTGGTCGGTGGCCTGGAACGGGGTGCTACAGGGGATCGGCTCGGGGCTGATGTGGGTGCCGCTCTCGGTGGTGGCGTTCGCCACGCTCTCCACGCCGATGCTGCCGGAGGCCTCGGCGCTCTTCCACCTGCTGCGCAACTTCGGCTCGAGCCTCTTCATCTCGGCGAGCGTGCTCGCCGTGGTGCGCACCTCCAAGGTGCGGTACTCGGAGCTGACGGAGTACGTCACCCCCTACGGGGAAGCCGCGCGCCTGCCCGAGGTGGCGGGCCTTTGGAGCTTCGACACGGTGCCGGGGCTGGCCGCGCTCGGGGCGGAGATCGATCGCCAGGCCCTGATGGCCGGCTACAACAACTCCTTCGTGCTCTACGCGGCGGCGGCGTTCGCCACCATGCCGCTGATGCTGTTCGTGCGGATCAAGGGCGCGCGCGGCCACCCTTGAAATAGGCTATGATGGCCGCACCTGCCGGTTTTAGGAAGGGAGGCGGGTAATGCTGATACTGACGCGGCGCGCGGGCGAGACCCTGATCATCGGGGACGACGTCCATGTCAAGGTGCTCGAGGTCAAGGGCCAGCAGGTGCGCATCGGCGTGACTGCGCCCCGTGACGTGTCCGTGCACCGGGAAGAGATCTACCAGCGGATCCAGCAAGGGCAGGCTCCGCCGGGGGATCCGCCGGAATAGAGGCGACGGCTCCCGGCGCCGGTGCGGCGCCGGGACACCGGACGCCGCCGAGAGGCCGCCGCCCGGCGCCGCGGGAAGCGGGCGCTTGCCCGTCGCCCGGGTGGCCGCGCCGCCCCTCCGCGCTCCTCCGTCCGGCCGGCCCGCGCGTTCCCTAGGGAGCGGAGGGGGCGGCGAGCACCACCAGCTCGGCGGCTTCGTCCACGAGGTCACCGGGGGCGAAGCGCACTTCCTCGACGATGCCGTCCGCGGGCGCGGCGAGAGTGTGCTCCATCTTCATCGCTTCCAGGACCACCAGCCCCTCGCCTTCGCGTACCCGCTGGCCGGGCTCGACCAGCACCGACACGACCTTGCCCGGCATGGGCGCGGTGAGGCCGCCCGCAGTCTCGAGCGCCCCGGCGGCGGCATCCGGGTCGTGCATCCCGAACTCGTGGCGGCGGCCGTCGCGCAAGACCACCAGCGCGCCGCCGTCGGCGACGACCGTCGCCCGCAGCCGCACCCCTCCCACTTCGACGTACCGCGGTCCGGCGCCGCCGTCCGCCGCCGTGGGCGGACCCTCGCTCCGCACCGCCGCCTCCGCGCCCGACGGCAGGCGGAATCGCCAGGCGCGCCCGCCCGTCCGCCCGTACCCGCCGCCGCCCCGCACCACGACCTCGCGCCAGCCGCCGTCCTCCTCCGCGCCGCCGCCCTCCGCGCGCAGCCGCACGACCCGCTCGCCCGCGCCGCCGCCGAGCCGCCAGTGGTCGCGCCGGTTCCAGGGCGACCAGGGGTCGCCTCCGCCGCCGTGCGGCGCCGCCGCCGCCGCGTCCTGACGCTCCACCACGGCCAGCGCCGCGAGAGCGAAGTCCTCGTCGCCGGGGGCGTCCGCCGGGGCGGCCCACGATCCGGACCCGGCCAGCTCCTCCTCGATGAAGCGGGTATGGACGCCGCCCGCGAGGAAGCGGGGATGGGTCACCAGGGCGCGCAGGAAGCGGGCGTTGTCCGCGGGCCCCACGACCTCGGTCGCGGCGAGCGCGCGCGCGAGCCCGGCCGCCGCCGCCGCCCGGTCCGGCCCCCATGCGATCACCTTGGCGATCAGGGGGTCGTAGTGGACGCTCACCGTGTCGCCGCACCGCACCCCGGCGTCCACCCGCACCGCCGCCCGCCCGTCGCCGCCGCTCTCCTCCGGAAGCCGCAGGTGCACCAGCCGGCCGCTCTGGGGCAGGAAGCCGCGCGCCGGGTCCTCGGCGTACAGGCGCGCCTCGATCGCATGCCCGTCCACCCGGAGCGCCTCCTGCGCCGCCGGCAGCGGCTCGCCCGCCGCCACCCGCAGTTGCCACTCCACGAGGTCGGTGCCCGTGACCAGCTCCGTCACCGGGTGCTCGACCTGCAGGCGCGTGTTCATCTCCATGAACCAGAAGTCGCCGTCCGGCGCCAGCAGGAACTCGACGGTGCCCGCGCCCACGTACCCGATGGCGCGGGCGGCGGCGAGCGCCGCCTCGTACATCGCCGCCCGCGTGCGCGCCTCGAGGCCGGGGGCCGGCGCCTCCTCGACCACCTTCTGGTAGCGACGCTGCGCGGAGCAGTCGCGCTCGAACAGGTGCACGAAGTTGCCGTGGCGGTCGGCGAACACCTGCACCTCGACGTGGCGCGCCTCGGCCACGAACCGCTCGAGCAGCACGCCCTCGTCGCCGAAGGCGGCGCGCGCCTCGCGCCGCGCCCCCTCGAGCGCCGCGCCGAAGTCCGCCGCCCGCTGCACCACCCTCATGCCGCGCCCGCCGCCGCCGGCGGACGCCTTGATCAGCACCGGCCAGCCGATCGACTCGGCCTCGCGGCGCAGCCGCTCCGGGGAGCGGGCGCGGCCGTGGTAGCCCGGCACCAGCGGCACCCCGGCCTTGGCGAGGAGGCGCTTCGCTTCGGTCTTCGAGCCCATCGCCCGGATCGCCGCCGCCGGCGGCCCGACGAACGCCGCCCCGGCCGCGGCGCACGCCTCGGCGAAGTCCGGGTTCTCGGAGAGGAAGCCGTAGCCCGGATGGACCGCGTCGGCCCCGGCGCGCGCCGCCGCGTCCAGGATCGCCCCGGCGTCCAGGTAGCTCTCGCCGGCCGGGGGCGGGCCGATGCGGTACGCCTCGTCCGCCATCGCCACGTGGCGCGCGCCCTCGTCCGCGTCCGAGTACACCGCGATGCAGCGCATCCCGAGCCGGCGCGCGGTCTCGATCACCCGGCACGCGATCTCGCCCCGGTTCGCGATGAGGAGCCGTTCGAACATCGCCGCCCGCTACATCCGGAACACCCCGAAGCGCGTCTCGCGCGGCGGGGCGTTGAGGGCGGCGGAGAGTCCCAGGGCCAGCACGGTGCGGGTCTCGGCCGGCTCGACGATGCCGTCGTCCCACAGACGCGCGCTCGCATGGTACGGATGCCCCTCGCGCTCGTACTGCTCGCGCACCGGGGCCTTGAACGCCTCTTCCTCTTCCGCGCTCCAGCGCTCGCCGCGGGCCTCGAGGCCGTCCCGGCGCACCTGGGCCAGCACCGCCGCCGCCTGCTCCCCGCCCATCACTGAGATGCGCGCGTTCGGCCACGTCCACAGGAAGCGCGGGCCGTAGGCGCGCCCGCACATGCCGTAGTTGCCCGCGCCGAAGCTGCCGCCGACGATGACCGTGAACTTCGGCACCTGCACCGTCGATACCGCGGTCACCATCTTCGCCCCGTCCTTGGCGATGCCCCCGGCCTCGTACTTGCGCCCGACCATGAAGCCGGTGATGTTCTGGAGGAACACGAGGGGAATGCCGCGCTGCCCGCAGAGCTCGATGAAGTGCGCGCCCTTCAAGGCGGACTCGGAGAACAGGATGCCCTGGTTCGCGAGGATGCCGACCGGATAGCCGTGCAGGTGGGCGAAGCCGCACACGAGGGTGGCGCCGTAGAGCTGCTTGAACTCGTGGAAGCGGCTGTCGTCCACCAGCCGCGCGATGACCTCGCGCACCTCGTAGGGTTGGCGCGGGTCGGTGGGGACGATGCCGCCCAGTTCGGCCGGGTCGTAGCGCGGCGCGGCGGGCTCGCGCAGGTCGAGCGCGGCGGGCTTGGCGCGCCGGTTGAGGTGGGCGACGGCGCGCCGGGCGAGGGCGAGCGCGTGGCGGTCGTCGAGCGCGTAGTGGTCGACGACCCCGGAGCGGCGCGCGTGCACGTCCGCCCCGCCCAGTTCCTCCGCGCTCACCTCCTCGCCGGTCGCGGCCTTCACCAGGGGCGGGCCGCCGAGGAAGATCGTGCCCTGCCCGCGCACGATGATGCTCTCGTCGCACATCGCCGGCACGTAGGCGCCGCCCGCGGTGCAAGAACCCATGACCACCGCGATCTGGGGGATGCCGCGCGCCGACAGGTTCGCCTGGTTGTAGAAGATGCGCCCGAAGTGCTCGCGGTCGGGGAACACCTGGTCCTGCAAGGGCAGGAAGGCGCCGCCTGAGTCCACCAGGTAGATGCAGGGCAGGTGGTTCTCGGCCGCGACCTCCTGCGCGCGCAGGTGCTTCTTCACGGTCATCGGGTAGTAGGTGCCGCCCTTGACGGTCGCGTCGTTGGCGATGACGACGCACTCGCGCCCCTCGATGCGACCGACACCGGTGATGATGCCGGCTGCCGGCACCTCGGTGCCGTAGAGCCCGTCCGCCGCAAGCGCCGAGAGTTCCAGGAACGGCGAGCTTGGGTCGATCAGCGCCGCCACGCGCTCGCGCGGCAGCATCTTGCCCCGCCTCGTGTGCCGCTCCCGCGCTTGCGCCGGGCCGCCTTCCAGCACCCGCGCATGGCGGCTGGCGAGGTCCTCCACCAGCGCCCGCAAGGCCGCCTCGTTGCCCTTGAACTTGTCCGAGGCCGGATCGACCGTCGAGCGCAGAACCTCCATCGCCCTTCCTCTGTGTGGCCCCGCCAAGGTACATCCGGGCGGCCCCGCCCGAAAGCTTCCGGGCGCCTGCTATAGTGGCCCGTCACCGACCAGAGGAGCACCCCCATGCGCCTGCCCACACTGGCGGAATTCCAGGACGCCGCCACGTTCGTCCACGAGACCCTGGACCCCACGCCACAGATCGCCTGGCCGCTGCTGGCCGAGCGCACCGGCGCGCAGGTCTGGGTCAAGCACGAGAACCACACCCCGATTTGTTCCTTCAAGGTACGGGGCGGCCTCGTCTTCATGGACGATCTGCGCCGGCACGGGCGGGTCGCGGGCGTCGTCGCCGCCACCAGGGGCAATCACGGCCAGAGCATCGCCTTCTCTGCGGCCCGGCTCGGCCTTGCGT
>CAZSPS010000359.1:0-3177 GCA_964608875.1 uncultured Ectothiorhodospiraceae bacterium | reverse complement strand
CGGTAGCACCAGTTGGCGGCGGGGTCGGCGGGCTGCGTGCTCGCGAACCGCCTGTCGGAGGGGGGGCGCCGGCGGGTGCTGCTGCTCGAGGCGGGCCCCCGGGGGCACTGGCTGAGCGCGCTGCCGGTCAGCTTCGCCAAGCTCATCGAGGACCCCGCCGCCAACTGGTGCTACCGCTCCGAGCCCGACGAGGGCAGCGCGGGGCGGGCCATCCCGGTCCCGCGCGGGCGGCTCCTGGGCGGCTCCAGCGCCATCAACGGCCTGGTCTTCGTGCGCGGCCAGCGGCTCGACTACGACACCTGGGCGCAGTTCGGCAACCGCGGCTGGAGCTACGAGGACGTGCTGCCCGCGTTCCGGCGCATGGAGCACTACGAGGGCGGCGCGGACGCGAAGTGGCGCTCCGAGGGCGGCCCGCTCAGGGTGCGCGAGGTGCCGGACCAGAGTCCGCTCTACGACGCGCTGTTCGAGGCCGGCGAGGAGGCGGGGCTGCCGCGCAACCCGGACTACAACGGCGCGAGCCAGGAAGGGATGTGCAAGACCCAGACCACCATCAGCCGCGGCCGGCGCATGAGCGCCGCGCACTGTTACCTCCGCCCCGCCCGGCGCCGCGCGAACCTGGACGTGGAGACCGGCGCGCTCGCCCGGCGCCTGGTGCTCGAGGGGCGGCGCTGCGTCGGCGTGCGCTACGCCGTGGACGGCGGCCGGGGGCCGGAGCGCGAGGCGCGCGCGGCGCGCGAGGTGGTGCTGTGCGCGGGGGCGGTGAACTCGCCGCAGCTGCTCGAGCTGTCCGGCATCGGCCGCCCCGAGGTGCTGCGCGCGCAGGGGGTGGAAGTGGCGCACGAGCTGCCCGGAGTGGGCGAGAACCTCATCGACCACATGGCGCCGCGCGTGGTGTGGCGCCTGCGACGGCGCGGCGCCACCTACAACGAGCGGGCGCGGGGGCTCGGGCTCGCGTGGCAGGCGCTGGTCTACGCCACCACCCGCGGCGGCTTCCTGAGCCTCCCGTCCGCGCCGATGCTCGCCTTCCTGCGCACCCGCGAGGGGCTCGAGACGCCCGACGTGCAGCTCCACTTCGCGCCCTACGCGGTGCGCGCCTCGAACGACCGCGTGCTGCTGCCGGACCCCGGCCTCACCTGCACCGTCTACATGCTGCGCCCGGAGAGCCGCGGCTCGATCCACATCCGCTCGGGCGACCCGGCCGAAGCGCCCGCCATCCGCTTCAACTTCCTCTCCGACGAGCTCGACCGGCGGACCCTGGTCGGCGGCGTGCGCCAGGTGCGGCGCATCGTGAACGCGAGCGCCATGGACGGATTCCGCGACGCGGAGGTGAAGCCGGGGGCCGAGGTCGAGACGGACGGCGACCTCGTGGAATGGATCCGCACGACGGCGGAGACCGCGTTCCACCCGGTCGGGACCTGCAAGATGGGGCGCGACCCGATGGCGGTGGTGGACGACGAGCTGCGGGTGCGGGGGGTGGCCGGGCTGCGGGTCGCGGACGGCTCCATCATGCCCACCCTGGTGTCCGGCAACACCAACGCGGCGTGCATCATGATCGGCGAGAAGGCGTCGCAGATGATGCTGGCCTCCGCCCACGCCTGACGCCGCCGGCTGACCGCCGGTGACGGCGGGGCCGTAAATGGCCTATCCTGTCGCCCCGCCGTACAACGTCAGGAGCCCCTCATGGAAATCAAGGCCGCCGTCCTCTACGAACCCCATACCCCGCTGGTCGTCGAGACCGTGGACCTCGACGAGCCGGGCGACGGCGAGGTGCTGGTGCGCATCGCCGCCTCGGGGGTCTGCCACTCCGACTACCACATCATGAAGGGCGAGTGGACCATGCCCCTGCCGATGGTGCTCGGGCACGAGGCGGCGGGGGTGGTCGAGCGGGTCGGCCCCGGCTGCTCGCAGCTCAAGCCGGGCCAGCCCGTGATCCTCAACTTCCGCCCGAACTGCGGCTGGTGCGACCACTGCGTCGGCGGCCGGCCGGTGCTGTGCAACGGCACCGACACGCCGCGCTGGTTCATGTTCGACGGCTCGGTGCGGCTGCACCGGGGCGGGCAGGACATCCACCACTTCGCCCGCATGGCCTCGTTCGCCGAGTACGCGGTGGTGCCCGAGTCGGGCGCGGTGCCGGTGCGCGAAGACATGCCGCTCGACAAGGCGAGTCTCGTCGGCTGCTCGGTGATGACCGGGGTCGGCGCCGTCGTCAACACCGCCAGGGTGGAGCCGGGCGCCAAGGTGGTGGTCATCGGCTGCGGCGGGGTGGGCCTCAACTGCGTGCAGGGCGCGCGGCTCGCCGGGGCGGAGCAGATCGTGGCGGTGGACACGAAGGCGAACAAGCTCGATTACGCGCAGCAGTTCGGGGCGACCGACACGGTGAACGCCTCGAACCTGTCGGCCGAGGAGATCGTGGCCCGTCTGCAGGAGCTGACCCGGGGCGGGGCGGACTACGCCTTCGAGGCCATCGGCCACGGCCCGACCATCCTCCAGGCTTACGAGTGCACCCGCGCCGGCGGCGTCACGGTCATCGTGGGGATGGCGCCCGAGAACGACGAGATCACCCTCAACGCGCTCTCCATCCCGCGCACCGAGAAGGTCATCATGGGCTGCTGGTACGGGTCGGCGCGGGCCTGGACCGACATCCCCCGGATGTGCGACCTCTACCTCGCCGGGCGTCTCAACCTCGACGATCTGGTGAGCCGCAGCTACCCGCTGGAGCGGATCAACGAGGCCTACGACGCGCTGAGCAAGGGCGAGGTGGCGCGCAGCATCATCGAGTACGCCTAGCGCGGCCTGGCGCGGTGCGCGCGCGGCGGCGGGGTCCGGGTCCGGGCGGGAGCGAAGAGGAGGAGCGGCAGCCATGATCGTCATCCACGTGGACTACCGGGTGAAGCCCGAGCACGCGGACGCCTTCCGCGAGCGGGTGCGGCGGCATTCGCGCAACTCCCTCGCCGACCCGGGGTGCCTTCGCTTCGACGTGGCGGAGGCCGACGGCGAGGCGGGCCGGTTCTTCATCTGGGAGGTGTACGTCGACCGGGCGGCGGTGAAGCGCCACATGGACCTGCCCTCGCTCGCGGAGTTCCGGGAGGCGGTGGAGCCGATGACCGAGGGCCGCGCGATCGAGATGGCCCGGCTCGTCGCCGGGGACCCGGAGCAGGGGTAGGCGGGGGCGCGGGG
>CAZSPS010000358.1:0-12267 GCA_964608875.1 uncultured Ectothiorhodospiraceae bacterium | reverse complement strand
GTGGGGGTGTTTTCCTACGTCACATTGCCGAGATCCCCCATTTAAGTCGAGACTGGCGCTGACAGACTTTAGCGGGCCACGGGTGCAGAATCGCACCATGTCCGCGCACCGCCGAACCGCACCCCACACCGTGGTACTCTGTCCGCCCGCGTCGAGGGATCGTAGCGCGGGCCGCCTGCAGGGAACCGGAGGGCACTCCCATGACCCCAGCCGCCGCCGTTGCACCAGCCGTCGCCGTCGTTGCGCCGGAGGACGCCGCCGCCTCGCCCGAGGTCTTCTACCCCCCGTGGGACGGCCGGCTGATGGGTGAGACCCCCAAGCACTACCGCGTCATCGCGCAGACGCACTTCACCCTCGAGAGCTGGTTCCGGCCTCGCGGCGACGTGTACGTGGCCGCCAACACGTTCGTGTACTACCGGCGGGGCGAGCCGCGGGTGAACGTCGTTCCGGACCTGCTCTTGGTGCGCGGCACGCACGTACGGGAGCGGCGCATCTGGCAGACCTGGAAGGAAGGGGGCAGGGGCCCGCAGTTCGTGCTCGAGGTTGCTTCGCGTAGTACCCGGCGCGCCGACCGGTGCGTGAAGCCCGCGATCTACCGCACGATCGGAGTCGAGGAGTACTTCCAGTTCGACCCGGAGTTGGAGAGCGACCCGGTGCTTCGGGGTCTGCGCTTGGTGGACGGGGAGTACGAGCCGGTGGCACCGGGAGGCAAGTGGTCGGGGCTGCGCAGCGAGGTGCTCGGCCTCGACCTGTGCCTGGTGGACGACACGCTTCGGTTCCGCGACCCGAAGACGGGAGAGTTGCTCCTGACGGCGGACGAGGAGCGGGCCGGACGCCTGGAAGAGAAGGCGGGCAGACTGAAAGCGGAGGCGGAGAAACTGGAGGCGGAAGCGCGGGTGAGAGAGCTGGAAGCCCGCCTTCGTTCCCGGTCCGACCCGGACTCGGATACCTGACACGCGGCGCGAGAGCTCTCGGCGGGTGGCGGCGGGCGGCCGGCGCACCGGCGGCCGGGCCGCCGGACGGAGTGCCCGGCGGCGGCAGGCAGAAGGAGGCGGGCGGCTTCAGCTGCGGTAGCCGGCGTTGATGTCGATGTAGGCGTGGGTGAGGTCGCAGGTCCAGATGACGGCCCGCCCGCCGCCCACTCCCACGTCGGCGCGCAGCCGCACCTCGGCGCCGCGCAGGTGCTCCGTCGCCCGCTCCTCGGAGTAGCCCTCTCGGGGCCGGCCGCCTTCGGCGCACTGCTCGTCGCCGATCCAAAGCCCCAGCCGGTCCCGGTCGGCGGCCTCGCCCGCCTTGCCGACGGCCATCACCAGCCGCCCCCAGTTCGCGTCCGCCGCCGCCAGCATCGTCTTCACCAGGGGGGAGTTGCCGATGGCGAAGGCGATGCGCCGCGCCGCGCCGTCGCTCTCGGCCCCCTCCACCGTCACCTCCACGAACTTCCGCGCGCCCTCCCCGTCGCGCACGATCTGGTGGGCGAGGTCCAGCAGCACCCCGTCCAGCACTTGGCGGAACTCCGCGAGCGCGGGGTCGGACGCCTCGCGCACGGCGGCGCCGCCCCGCCCCTTCACCGCGCCGGTCGCGAACAGCAGCACGGTGTCGCTGGTCGAGGTATCGGAATCGACGGTGATGCGGTTGAAGCTCCGGTCCACCGCCTCGGCGAGCAGCGGTTGCAGCACCGCAGGCGGGAGGTCGGCGTCGGTGAACGCGAACGCGAGCATGGTCGCCATGTCCGGGGCGATCATGCCGCTGCCCTTGGCGATGGCGGCGATCCGCACCGTCTCGCCGCCGAGCCGGGCCTCCCCCCCCGCCCCCTTGGGGAACGTGTCCGTGGTGCGGATGGCGTCCGCCGCCGCCAGCCAGCGGTCGGGGGACGGCGGGGCGAGGGCCTTCGCCGCCTGCTCGACGGCCGCGCGCATCGCCTCGGCGCCGAGCGGCTCTCCGATGACCCCGGTCGAGGCGAGGTACACGTCCTCGGGCGCCGCCTCGAGCGCCGCCGCCGCGGCCTCGGCCGACGCGCGCGCCGCCTCCGCCCCGGCCGCGCCGTTGAACGCGTTGGCGTTGCCCGCGTTGCAAAGGAGCGCGCGCGCCGCGCCGTGCGCGAGGTGCGCCCGGCACCAGTCCACCGGCGCCGAGGCGCAGCGCGACTTCGTGAACACGCCCGCCACCCGCGAGCCGGGCGCGAGCGCGGCCAGCAGGACGTCGGGGCGGCCCCGGTAGCGGAGCCCGGCGGCGTGGGCGGCCAGCAGCACGCCCGCGACGGGCGGCAGGTCCGGGAAGCCGGCGGGGGCGAGGGGGGATACGGGGACGGGATCGCTCACCGGATGCTCCTTCAAGGCCGCGGCGCGGCAAGGGGTACGGACACGGACGCGGGCCGGATCGTGGCAGAATTCGCCATCGGCTCCAACCTGCACGGGCAGCCTGCGCCGCAAGCGGCTCCGGGGCCGCATCGTTCCGCCGCCCGAACCGCGGACGCCCACGGCCCCGCGGGCCGCGCCGCGGCGGAGCCCGCAACCACGGAGCACGGGAGCCCGCCGATGCCGGAGACCATCGCCCCCGACGACGTCCCGGCCCTGCTCCGGCCGGGGATGACGGTGTTCGTCGCGGGCGGGCCGAACGAGCCGCTCACGGTGCTCGACGCCATCCGCCGCCGGCCCACCGCGAGCGCCGGGGTGACCTGGATCCAGTCCATCGTGCCGGGGCTCAACCGCTTCGACTTCTGCTCCCTGCACGACGACGCGCGCGCCCTCGCCTTCTTCGTCACCCCGCAGACGCGCGCGAGCCACCGCGCGGGCAAGCTCGAGTTCATCCCGTGCCAACTGCGGGCGGCGGCGGACCTCCTGGCCGAGGGGATCGACATCGACCTCGCTCTCGTCAGCGTGGCCGCGCCCCCCGCCGCCGGCGGCGCGGTGCCCGACGACGGCGACGCCGGGTTCAGCACCGGCCTCAACAGCGACTTCACCGACGTGGTGTTCACGCGCGCGCGCCGGGTCGTCGCCGAGGTGAACGCCGCCTTCCCCGCGCCCCGCGACGCGCCGCGCATCGCCGCGCGCGACATCGACTTCGCGGTGCCCGTGCGCCGCGACCCCGAGCCGCTGCCCCTGCCCGAGCCCGACGACACCGCGCGCGCCATCGCCCGCAACGTGGCGGAGCTGGTGCGCGACGGCGATACGGTGCAGACCGGCATCGGCTCCATCCCCTTCGCGGTGCTGGGCGCGCTCGGCGAGAAGAACGACCTCGGGCTGCATTCGGGCATCCTCGACGACGGGGCGATGGAGCTCGTCGAGCGCGGGGTCGTCACCGGGGCGTACAAGACCATCGACCGCGGGCGGCACGTCGCCGCCTACGCGATCGGTTCGCCGGCCCTCTACGCCTGGGTGGGGGAGCACCCGGGGGTGCGCCTTCGGCCCGTCAACTACACCCACGGCGCCGCCGTGCTCGCCCGCATCGAGCGCTTCGTCTCGATCAACTCCGCGCTCGAGGTCGATCTCGCAGGCCAGGTGAACGCGGAGATGCTCGACGGCCGCCAGGTCGCGGGCACCGGCGGGGCGGTGGACTTCATGCGCGGGGCGGCGGCCTCGCGCGGCGGGCGCTCGATCGTCGCCCTCAACGCGACCGCCGCCGGGGGCAAGGTCTCGCGCATCGTACCGCGCCTCGGTGACGGCAACGCGCCCACCGCGCTTCGCACCGACATCGACTACGTGGTGACCGAGTACGGCGCAGCCCACCTGCGCCATGCGTCCGAGGGCGCGCGCGCCGCCGCGCTGGCCGGGATCGCGGCGCCCGCGTTCCGCGACGGGCTCGAGCGCGCGGCGGCGCACGCCGCAGGGGGAGGAGGACGGTAATGGACCTCCAATGGCTCGACTACGCGGCGGCCGCCTTCGGGCTCGCATGCTGGGCGGGCTTCGACCGGTTCGCGGGGTCTTCGCGCCCCGCCCGGGGGCGGCCGAGCCTCAGCCAGGCCATGGACCACTACCGCGAAGGGTGGATGGCGGTCATGGTGCGGCGCGAGATGCGCATGGTCGACACCATGATCCAGGGCAGCGTCCTGCAGGGCTGCACGTTCTTCGCCTCGACGGCAATCCTGCTGGTGGGTGGCCTGCTCGCGGTGCTGGGCGCGCCCGAGCGGGCGATCGAGATCGTGGGCGGCCTGCCGTTCACGGTCGAGACCACCCGCTCGCTGTGGCAGACCAAGGTGCTCGCCCTGGTGATGATGCTGGTCTACGCGTTCTTCAAGTTCGCGTGGGCGTATCGCCTCTACTCCTACTGCATCGTGGTCGTGGGGGCGTCGCCGATGCGCGAGACTCCCGAGTCCCCGCGCTTCGCCGAGCGCGCGGCCCGGCTGCTCAGCCTCGGCTCGCGCCACTTCGACCGCGGCATCCGCGCCTACTACTACACCCTGGCCGCCAGCGCGTGGTTCCTGCATCCGGTGCTGTTCATGCTCACCACGGCCTGGGTGACGGTGGTGCTGGTGCGCCGCGAGTTCCGCTCGCGCACGCGGGCGATCCTGCTGTCCGATTCCCCTGGCCCTTCCGATTCCTCCGATTCCTCCGGTTCCCCCGGTTCCCCCGGCTCCCCCGGCTCCTCCGACCCTCCCGGCGGCGCCGGCTGAAGGGCGGCCGTGCCCGGCTTCGACTCCGCCGCGCCGCGGCGCACCCGGCGCTCCTGGCTCGCCGACCGCCGCTTCCTCGCGATCTTCGCGGTCGGCACGCTCACCAGCCTGGTGCGCTGGACCGAGATGCTGGCCCTCGGGGTGTACGTGTTCGCCGCCACCCGCTCCGCTTCCCTCACCGCCGCCATGACCCTGCTGCGCCTGCTGCCCCTCGCCCTCTTCGGCGCGCTGGGCGGGGCGGTCGCGGACCGTGTCGACCGCCAGCGCATGATGCAGTGGGGGCTCGCCTCGATGTGCGCGCTGTGCTTGGGGCTCGCCGCCCTCGCCTGGACCGGCCGGCTCGAGATCTGGCACCTCGGGGTAGCCGCGTTCCTCGGCGGGGTGTTCTGGATCATGGACTTCCCGGTCCGGCGGGGGCTCCTCGGCGAGGTGGTCCGCGGCCCCCTGCTCGGCCGGGCGATGGGAGTGGATACGGTCGCCAACAACGGCACCCGGATGCTGGGCCCGCTGCTCGGGGGGGCGCTGCTCGCCGGGGCCGGGCTGGGCGGGACCTTCGCCGTCGCCGCCGTCCTCTACGCCCTCTCCTGGGCCGCGTTCCGGGCCGTGCGCTTCCCCTCGCCCGCGTCGTCCGCGGCCGGGGCCGGCAACGTGTGGCGCAGCATCGGGGAGGGCCTGCGCTACCTGCGCGGCGACCGGCGGCTCACGGGCACCCTGGCGGTGACCGTGGTCTTCAACCTGTGGGCGTTCCCGATGGTCTCGATGATCCCGGTGGTGGGGCAGGAAGGTTTCGGGCTCGGGCCGTCCGCGGTGGGGGTGCTGGCCTCGGCGGAGGGCGCGGGCGCGCTCGCGGGCGCGCTCCTGGTGACGATGCTGGCGCGCCCCGGCAACTTCATGACCCTCTACTTCGGGGGCTGCGCGGCCTATCTCGCGGCCTCCGTCGCGTTCGCGGCGTCCCCCGTGCCGTGGGCCGCGGGCGCGGCGCTCGTCGCGGTCGGGCTCGGGGGCGCCGCCTTCGCCGCCATGCAGACCACGCTGGTGCTGCTCTCCACCCCGCCCGAGATCCGCGGGCGCATGATGGGCGTGCTCTCGGTGTGCATCGGCACGGGGCCGATCGGCTTCTACCACCTGGGGGTGCTGGCGGACTGGCTCGGCGCGCGCGCGGCGGTCATGCTCATCGGCCTCGAGGGGCTGGTGGCCCTGGGCGCGGTCTCGCTCCTTTGGCCGGAGATCCACCGCCGCAAGACGCCGCCCGCCCGGGAGCCCGCATCCGGGCCGCCGGCGTCCGGTTCGCCGGACGAGGCCCGGCCCGGATAGAATGGCCGCCACCGAAGGAGGATCGGTCATGGTCCGCTTGCTGGCTTACCTGCTGAACGGGCGCGAACGCACCGACGCGGTCGCCGACAACGTCCTTCTCCTCGACCATCTGCGCGAGACCGTGGGGCTCACCGGCACGAAGACGGGGTGCGACGGCGGCGAGTGCGGCGCGTGCACCGTGCTCGTGGACGGGCGGCCCGTGCTCTCGTGCCTCACCCTCGCCGCGACGGTGGCCGGGCGCTCGGTGGAGACCGTGGAGTCGCTCGCCGAGGGGGGGCGCCTCGCCTTCATCCAGGAGGGCTTCCACCGCAAGCTCGGCTCGCAGTGCGGGTACTGCACGCCGGGGCTCATCATGGCGTCCGAGGCCCTGCTCCGCCGCGACCCGGATCCCGGCGAAGAGGCCATCCGCGAGGCGCTCGGCAGCAACATCTGCCGCTGCACCGGCTACGTCAAGATCGTCGAGGCCGTGCGCTGGGCGGCGGAAGCCGCCACCGGTGCGGAGCGCGAGGGCGCCCGGTGAGCGCGGCGCCGACGCCGGCGCCGGCAACTCCGCCGGCCGCACGCGAGGCCGCCATCGGCGGATACGTCCCGCTCGTCGACGGGCCGGACAAGGTGAGCGGGCGCGCGCGCTATACCGCGGACCTGCCCGCCGCCCACGCGCTCGCGGGCGCGATCCTGCGCAGCCCCTGGGGCCACGCCGAGCTCCTCGCCGTGGACACGTCGCAGGCCGAGGCCCTGCCCGGAGTCCGGGCGGTGGTGACGGGGGCGGACTGCGATCGGACCTTCGGGGTGCTGCCCATCGCGATGCACGAGTACCCGCTCGCGCGCGAGCGGGTGCGCTACCGGGGCGAGCCGATCGCGGCGGTGGCCGCGGACGACGACGCCACCGCGCGGCGCGCGCTCGCCCTCATCCGGGTCGAGGCGCGCGAGCTCCCCGCCTACTACACCGCCGAAGAAGCCCTCGCGCCGGACGCGATCGACCTGCACGAGGAGCGCCCCGGCAACGTCGAGCGCGACGTGGTCTACGAGATCGGGGACCCGGACGCGGCGCTCGCGGGCGCCGACCTGGTGCGCGAGAAGACCTACCGCTGCGCCGAGGTGTGCCAGGCGCAGATGGAGATGCACGCCGCGCTCGCGGACTACGACCCCGAGCGGGGCCGCCTCACCGTGCACGCGAGCACCCAGGTGCCGTACTACGTGCACCTGATGCTCGCGCGCTGCCTCGATATGGAGAAGTCCCGCATCCGGGTGGTGAAGCCGCACATCGGAGGGGGCTTCGGCTGCCGCACCGAGACCCTCAACGTCGAGCTCGTGTGCGCGCTCCTCGCCCGCAAGGCGGGCGGGGCGGTGCGCCTCGTCACCACCCGCGAGGAGACCTTCATCACCCACCGCGGACGCCCCGAGCAATCGGTGCGGCTGCGTCTGGGCTTGAAGCGCGACGGGCGCATCGCGGGGCTGGAGTGCGAGACCGTCCAGCGCGGCGGCGGCTATTCGGGCTACGGCATCGTCACCATCCTGTATTCGGGCTCGCTGCTCTACGCGCTCTACGACCTCGAGCACGTGCGCTACCGGGGGCGGCGGGTGCTCACCAACACCCCGCCCTGCGGGGCCATGCGCGGCCACGGCACGGTGAACGTGCGCTTCGCGTTCGAGGCGCTGCTCGACGAGATGGCGGCGGAGCTCGGGCTCGACCCGTTCGCGGTGCGGCGCGCGAACCTCATCGACGCCCCGGCGGTGACCGCGAACGACCTGCTGGTGAACAGCTACGGGCTCCCGGAATGCCTGGAGCGGGTGGAGGCGGCGAGCGGGTGGCGCGAGCGGCGCGGGCGCCTGCCGCCGGGGCGGGGCCTCGGCATGGCGTGCTCGCACTACGTGAGCGGCGCCTCGAAGCCCGTGCACTGGACGGGCGAGCCGCACGCCACGGTGCACCTGAAGCTCGACTTCGACGGCTCGGTGGTGGTGCTGACCGGGGCGCCCGAGATCGGTCAGGGCTCGTCCACCGTGCTCATGCAGTGCGTGGCCGAGACGCTCGGCGTGGACCCCGCGCGCATTCGCATCGTGGCCGGCGACAGCGAGGTGACCCCCAAGGACAACGGCGCCTACTCCTCGCGGGTCACGGTCATGGTCGGCAACGCGGCGGTGGATGCGGCGCGGCGCCTGCTCGGGGTGCTGACCGAGGCGGCGGCGCGCAAGCTCGAGGTGGGGCCGGAGGACGTGGAAGCGCTCGGCGAGGTGTTCCGCGCCGGCAGCCAGGACCGGGGGCTCACCTTCGACGAGGCGGCGGCGGCGGCGCTCGAGGACGAGGGCGCGCTCACCGTCAAGGGCACCTTCACCACCCCCGCCGAGGCGCAGGGCGGGAAGAAGTACCGGGGCGCGACGGTCGGTTCGAGCACCGGCTACAGCTACGCGGCCCAGGTGGTGGAGGTGAGCGTGGACCGCGAGACCGGGGAAGTGGCGGTCGAGCGGGTGTGGGTGGCGCACGACTGCGGCAAGGCGCTCAACCGGCTCGCGGTGGAGGGCCAGGTGCAGGGCTCGGTGTGGATGGGGATGGGGCAGGCGATGAGCGAGGAGACGGGTTACGCGAACGGCCTCATGACCGCCGCCAACCTGCTCGACTACCGCGTGCCGACCATCGCCGACTCGCCGCCCATCGACGTGCAGATCGTCGAGAGCGACGACCCCCTGGGGCCGTTCGGCGCGAAGGAGGCGGGCGAGGGGTCGCTCGCGGGCTTCCTGCCCGCGCTTGCGAACGCGGTGGCGGACGCGGTCGGGCTGCGCGTGACGGAGTTGCCGGTGACCCCGGACCGGGTCTGGCGCGCGCTCGAGCGCCGCGACCGGGAAGCGGAGCGGGCGGCGCGCCGTCCGTCCGCGGACACGGCGTGAACCCCCTCCCCGACTGGGAGCTCCTCTCCCCGGCCGGCATCGACGAGGTGCGGGCCGCGCGCGCCCAGCGGCCGGGAAGCCGCTTCCTCGGCGGCGGCACGGACCTCGTCGTGAACCTGCGGCGCGGGATCGGGGACCCGCCCGCCGCCCTCATCGATCTCAGCCGGGCCGAGGACCTGCAGGGGCTCGAGGTCGACGCGCGCGCCGGGCGCATCCGCATCGGCGCCGCCACCACCATCGCTCAGCTGGCGGCGGACCCCGGAGTGCGCTCCGGGTTCCCCGGCCTCGCCGAAGCGGCGGGCTCGATCGCCGGCCCGACGCACCGCAACATGGGCACCGTGGGCGGCAACCTCTGCCTCGACACGCGCTGCATCTACTACAACCAGAGCGAGTGGTGGCGGGCCGCGAACCGCTACTGCCTGAAGTACGGGGGCGAGGTCTGCCACGTCGCGCCGAAGAGCCGGGTGTGCTACGCCACGTTCAGCGGCGACCTCGCCCCGGCCCTGCTGGTCCTGGACGCGCCCGAGGTCGAGGTCGCGGGTGCGCAGGGGATGCGAACGCTCCCTCTCGAATCGCTCTACACCGGCGACGGGGAGCGCTACCTGGCCCTCGAGCCGGACGAGTTCGTGACGGCGGTGAGCGCGCGCCGGCCGGCGGGGCTTCGCACCGGCTACGACAAGGTGCGCGTGCGCCGCTCCATCGACTATCCCCTGGCCGGGGTGGCGGCCGGGGTGGTGCGCGAGGGCGGCGTGCTGGCCGAGCTGCGCCTCGCGTTCACCGGCACCAACCCCCGCCCGCTGCGGCTCGAGGACACCGGCGCGCTACACGGGCGTGCGCCGGACGACGAGGCCATGGAGCGGCTGAACCGGCTGGTGCGCAAGCAGGTGATGGCCATGCGCACCACGTTCACCAGCGGGCACTACCGGCGGCACGCGGCCGGAGTGCTGGCGCGGCGCCTGGTGCGGCGCCTGTTCGACGACGGCGCGGACGGCGGCTGACGGTGGGCGCGGCGGCGCAAGGTCCCGCTCCATCGAGGGAGATGCCGGCGTGAGCACGAGCCGATTCGGCTTCAGCCAGCCCGTCCCGCGGCGCGAAGACCCGCGGCTGCTGCGGGGCGAGGGGTGCTTCATCGACGACCTGGCGCCGCCCGGCGCACTGCACGCCGCCGTGCTGCGGGCGCCGTTCGGACACGCCCGGATCGCGGCCCTCGACACGCAGGCGGCACGCGCGGCGCCTGGGGTGCGGGCGCTCTACACCGCGGCCGACCTCGAGGCCGCCGGGGTGCGGGAGGTCGCATGCACCGCGCGGCCGCCGCAGACCGAGTGGGCGGGGCTGGTGGAGGGCGGCGACGGCTTCCGCGAACGCCGCCAGCCCGCCCTCGCCGCCGGCCGGGTGCGCTTCGTCGGCGAGTGCGTGGCGTTCGTGGTCGCGGACACGCGCGCGCAGGCGCTCGACGCCTGCGAGCGGATCGAGGCCGATTACGAGCCGCTGCCCGCCGTCACCGCCGTCTCCGACGCCTCCGCCGGCCCCCCGGTGTGGGACGACGTACCGGACAACGTCTGCTTCCGCTGGCAGATCGGCGACCGCGCGGCCACCGATGCCGCGTTCGCGGCGGCGGCCCGCATCGTGCGCCGGCGCATCGTCAACAACCGCGCCCAGCTCTGCCCGCTGGAGACGCGCGGCACGATCGCGGAGTACGACGGCGAACGATGGACGCTCCACGTCCCGACCCAGATGCCGCACGGGGTCCGCGGCCAGCTGGCGCAAGTGTTCGGGGTCGAGGAGCGCCGCTTCCGGGTGCTGGTCCGGGACGTGGGCGGCGGCTTCGGGGGCAAGAACTCGCTCTACGCCGAGACCGTCCTCTGCGCGCTCGCGGCGCGCGACCTCGCACGGCCGGTGAAGTGGATCGCGGAGCGCTCCGAGGCGTTCGTCGGCGACAACCACGGCCGCGACCTCGTGAGCCACGCGGAGCTGGCCCTCGACCCCGGCCACCGCATCGTGGGGCTGAGGATGCGCAACCTCGCGAACCTCGGCGCCTACACCGCCTCGCACGGCGCCATCCCCCCGACCCTCGGCCCCCTCATGGCCTCCAACACCTACCGCATCCCGGCGCTGCACGCGGACGTGAGCGCCTGCTTCACCCACACCGTGCCGACCGACCCCTACCGCGGCGCGGGGCGGCCCGAGGGGCTGTACGTGGTGGAGCGCATGATGGACGCCGCCGCGCGCGAGACCGGGCTCGAGCCGGCCGAATTCCGGCGCCGCAACCTCATCGCCCCGGACGCCTTCCCGTATGCGTCCCCGACCGGGCTCCGCTACGACCCCTGCGAGTTCGCGCCGGTGCTCGAGGCAGCGCTCGCGCGCGCGGACGCGCACGGCTTCCCGGCGCGGCGGGCCGAGTCCGGGGCGCGCGGACGGGTGCGGGGGCTCGGCATCGCCAACTACGTCGAGCGCTGCGGGGGCGGCGCGGGGCTCAGCGAGCGCGCCCGGCTGCTGGCGGACGCGGACGGCGGGGTCACCCTGCTCATCGGGTCGATGGCGAACGGCCAGGGGCACGAGACCGCGTACAGCCAGATCCTGCACGAGCGCCTGGGCCTCCCGTTCGAGCGCATCCGCGTGATGCAGGGGGATACGGACCGCATCGAGAGCGGGGTGGGCACGGGCGGCTCCTGGTCCCTGCCCATGGGGGGCGGGGCGCTCGCCGGCGCGGTGGACGTGCTGCTCGACGCGGCGCGGCCGTTCGCGGCCGACGCGCTCGAGGCGGCGGCGGCGGACCTGACGTTCGACGACGGCGCGTTCCGCGTGGCGGGAACGGACCTCGCCGTCTCCTTCACCGACACGGTCGCGCGCGCGGCGGCGGCCGGCAGCGTGCGCTCCGACGACGCCCCGGGCCTCGAAGCGGAGGCGGTGTTCGAGCCCGCGAACTACACCTTCCCCTACGGGACGCACGTGTGCGAGGTGGAGGTGGACCCGGAGACCGGCGCGGTGCGCCTCGCCGCCTACACCGCGGTGCACGACTTCGGGCGCGTCCTGAACCCCCTGCTGCTCGCCGGGCAGGTGCACGGCGGGCTCGCCCAGGGGCTCGGCCAAGCGCTGCTCGAGCACACCGTGTACGACGGCGAAGGGCAGCTGCTCGCGGGCTCGTTCATGGACTACGGCATCCCGCGGGCGGACGACCTGCCGGACTTCGACTTCGAACCATGGACGACCCCCTCGCCCGCGAACCCGCTCGACATCAAGGGCTGCGGCGAGGCGGGGGCGGCGGGCTCGCCGCCGGCCGCGATCAACGCCGTGCTGGACGCCCTCGCGTCCCTCGGGGTGCGCGACTTCGACATGCCCGCCACCCCGGAGCGGGTGTGGCGCGCGATCCGCGCCGCAACGGACGACGAACCGAGCTGATACCAGGTTTCGCACAAGGCCCGACCCTTTTTTCCATCAGGCGGCCTCGGCTTCGGCCTCGG
>CAZSPS010000357.1:0-7237 GCA_964608875.1 uncultured Ectothiorhodospiraceae bacterium | reverse complement strand
CCAGGCCGTGAAGCTGGTGACCTCCTCCGGGTCGTCGCCGTTGCGGGCCGCGGCCACCATGCCCGCGTCCCCGTCCGTGAACATGCTCGGCGCGCGCCCGTCGCGCTCCCAGAAGCGCGAGCGGTGGGCGAAGTAGAGCTGGGTGACGGGCTGGGCCGGCAGGTTCTCCACCGCCTCCGCCTGCCGCCCCCGGAACGGCGGGTCCACGGCCACGCGGCGCAGCGCCCCGAAGGGCAGGGCGCACACGATGCGGCGGGCCGGGTAGACCGAGCCGTCGGCGCAGCGCACCTCGCCCCCGCCGCACGGGCCGCCCGCGATCGCCGTCACCGCCTTGTGCAAGTGCACCTCGCGGCGCAGCGCCCCGGCCATGGCTTCCGGGAGCCGCTGCACGCCGCGCTTCGCGGTGTAGCCGAGGATCCCCTCGGGCGCGTCCCGGCGCTGCGCCGCGGCGAACGCCGCGCGGAAGAACAGCAGCAGGGCCGACACCCCGCGGGCGTCGTCGCCGAAGCTCGGGTTGAGGCCGAAGCCGAGCGAGATGGCGGCATCGTCGAGCCCGAGCCCCTGCAGCCACGTGTGCGCCGCCACGTCGTGCGCCGCGAAGCGCGGCTCGCGCCATTCCTCCGGCGCGGCGAGCGGGTTCTCGCGCATGGCGAGCATCCGGGGGTAGAGCCACGGCGGGACCGCCTTGTCCGCTTGCGGAAAGGGGTTCGCCGGGTGGTGCGGCCACTCGGCCTGCCGGATCGGCTCGCCGCGCAGCACCAGCTCCTGCTCGCGGAAGAAGGCGAGCATGGGGGTCACGTCCATCAGCTCGACCCCGAGCCGGTGCGCCGTGTCGATGACGCGACGGTAGCCCGCGCCGACGTAGGCGCCGCCGGCCTCGCGCGCGCCGCCCGGCCCGCGCATGGAGTGGACCCGCCCGCCGACCCGGCCCTGGGCTTCGAGCACCTGCACGTCCGCCCCGCCCGCCTCCAGGTGGAGCGCCGCGTTGAGGCCGGCGAGGCCGGCGCCGACGATGACGGCGTCGAGCCGCCGCCGCTGCCCGCGTCCGCCGCCGCCGCCGCCCCGGTCCGGGGTCGAGGCCGGGTCTGGAGCCGGGGCCGGGTTCGGGGCGCTCAAGGGTGGGCCGGTTCCGGCGGCGGCGGGTTGCCGCCGACGGCCGGCTTCGGCTCCCCCGGGCGCCCCGACAGGCAGCATCCGGCCGGGCAGAGGTCGTGGCTCGGGGCGCTCGCGCCGGCCGCCAGCGCCCGCGCGGGGGCCTCGCTCATGCGCTCTCGGACCAGGTCGCGGATCATGCCGACGAACGCGGGGTGGGCGCCGACCGTCGCCGCCCGCACCATGTTGAGCCCGAGCCGGTCCGCCCGCTCCTTCGCTTCCTCGTCGAGGTCCAGCGTCACCTCCAGGTGGTCGCACACGAAGCCGATGGGCGCGACCACCACGTCGGCCGTGCCCCGCTCCCGCTCCTCCTCCAGCGCGGCGCCGATGTCCGGTCCGAGCCAGCCCTCGGGGCCGTAGCGCGCGTTCTGGCTCTGGTACGCCAGACGCCAGCGCGCGCCGTCTCCGCCGCTTCCGCCGCCGCGCCGCGCGGCCTCGTGCACCAGCGCGCACGCCTCGCGCAGCTGCGCCCGGTACGGCGCATGGCGGGCCATGGACTCCGGCAGGCTGTGGGCGGTGAAGAGCACCGGCGCCGCGCTCCGGCGCGCCTCCGGCACCTCGGCCAGCGCGGCCCGGACCCGCTCCGCGCACGCCTCGACGAAGCCCGGATGGTTGTAGCCGTGCCGGAGTCGGTCGATGCGCGGCGGCCGCTCGAGCCCCCGCCCCGCCTCGTACAGGTCTTCGCGGTACTTGCGGCAGCCGTTGTAGGAGCCGAAGAGGCTGGTAACGAAGGCGACGGCGCGCTCCACCCCGTCCGCCTCCATGCGCCGCAGGGTGTCCGGCAGCAGGGGGCGCGAGTTGCGGTTGCCCTGGTACACGGGCAGGGCGGGTCCATCGCGCGCCAGCTCCGCTTTGAGCGCCGCCACGAGCTCGCGCGTGTGCGCGTTGATCGGACTCACCCCGCCCACCCGCCGGTAGCGGGCGGCGACGCCCCGACGGGCCGCGTCCGGCAGCCTCAAGCCGCGCAGCACGTTGTCGAGGAACGGCTCCACGTCCTCCGGGCCCTCGGGTCCGCCGAAGGACACGACCAGCAGCGCGTCGTAGCGGTTGGCGCCGTCGTCGAAGAGCCGCTCCCGGGTCACGCCGGCGCCCCGCTCCCGGGTCCGCCCCCGCCGCCGACGAAGCCGCGGCCGTTCTGCCACACCGCCTTGCCCACGAAGAACGGCCCCAGGGACTCGAGGTGGCGGGAGGTCTGCTCGGTGCGCCGCATGGCCTGCACCACGGCGGACAGGGGGAAGAGGTCCGGGCCGAGCAGCCCGATCACGAAGTCGTTGTCGTTCTTGTCGAGGCCGTGGCAGGCGAGCCGGACGTCGGCGGCGAACCCGGCCTCGCCGAAGCGCTTGCCGAGGGTCCCGTGCTCGGCGAGCACGCGGCGCTGGTGCTCCTCGGGCAGGGCCGCGAAGCCCTTGGAGCGCCGCAGGGGGTACCACACGGCCCAGGGCAGCGCCGGGTCCGCGATGCGCGCCGCCGGGCGGGTGAAGAGGACGTGCTCCAGGTCCGTTTCGTAGCCGATGGAGTACGTGCGGCCCAGCATCTCGAACTCGTCCTTGCGGCGCAACGCCCCGAAGGGCCTGTCGTTCATCAGCTCGCGCCAGCCGGCGACGAAGTACTCCGGGTCCTCGCTCATCGCCACGATCCCGATGCCCTGGGGGTCGTTGGCGTCGAGGTAGAGCGCGCCGGCCACGCCGCCGCGTTCTAGGGCGTCGCCGGCGGCGCGGGCGGCGTCGGGGTGCGGGCAGCCTCCGAAGGCCGTGAACTTGACGAACAGCCGGCGGTCGAGGGAGACGGCGCGCCCGCCGCGCCTGCCCTTCTCGGCGAGGTCGAGGTCCGCCGCCTCCGGCGCTTGCGGGGGCGCGCCGCCGCCCGCGGGCGCGCTCATCGCGGCGGCTCGCCGTGCACCGCCTCCACCAGCGCCTCCACGCTGTCGAGGGGCGTGCCCGGCAGGATGCCGTGGCCGAGGTTGACGATGTGGCCCGCCGGCTCCACCCGCCGCAGCAACTCTCCGGCGGCGGCGCGCACGGCGTCCGGCCCCGCGGTGAGCACGGCGGGGTCGATGTTGCCCTGCACGGCGAGGCGGCCCGCGTGCCGGCGCTGCACGGCGGCGAGGTCCATGCGCCAGTCCACGGCCAGGACCTCGGCGGGCAGCTCCGCGTAGGCCTCCACCAGGTGGGGGGCGTTCTGCACGAACGCGATGCGCTTCACCCCCGCGGCGCCGACCGTCTCCAGCATGGTGCGCAGATGAGGGCGGACGATGCGTTCCCAATCGCGCCGCGACAGCAGCCCCGCCCACGAGTCGAACACCTGCACCGCGTCCGCGCCCGCCTCGCCCTGCCGGATGAGGTAGTCCGCCATCAGCCGGGAGAGGCGCGCGAGGAGCCGGTCGAGCGCCGCCGGCTCGGCGGCGGCGAAGGCGCGCAGGGTGGGGAAGTCCCGCACCCCGCGGCCCTCCACCAGGTAGGCGGCGAGGGTCCAGGGGGCGCCGCAGAAGCCGAGCAGGGCGGTCTCGGCCGGCAGCGCGGCGCGCGCGAGCCGCAGCGCCTCCATCACCTCGGGCGCCACCTCGGCGGGGTCGGGGTCGGGCAGCGCCGCCACCGCCGCCTCGCTGCGCACGGGCTCGGCCACCACCGGCCCCGGGTCGAAGTCGAAGTCGATCCCGAGCGCCGGCAGGGGGCTCATGATGTCGGCGAAGACGATGGCCGCATCGAAGGGGAAGCGGCGCATCGGTTGCAGCGTCACCTCCGCCGCCAGCTCCGGCCGGCCGGCCAGCTCGCGGAAGCCGTGGCGTTCCCGGAGCTTGCGGTACTCGGGGAGGTAGCGCCCGGCCTGGCGCATGATCCAGAGCGGCCGGCGCGGCACGGGCTCGCGCGCGATGGCGCGCCCGAGGAGTCGCCCGCCGTCCGCAGTGGTCGTCACAGCCACTTCTCCCGCAGCGCGTCCCGGCAGTGGTAGGTGATGATGCGCTCGGCCCCGGCGCGGCGGATGGCCATGAGGTTCTCGCGCACCACCCGCGGCTCCTCCAGCCAGCCGGCGGCGGCGGCGGCCTTGACCGCCGCGTACTCCCCCGAGACGTTGTACGCCCACACCGGCAGGGCGGCGTCGGCGCGCACGGCGGCGATCACGTCGAGGTAGGGGAGGGCCGGCTTCACCATCAGCAGGTCCGCGCCCTCGCTCGCGTCGAGCCGCGCCTCGCGCACCGCCTCGCGCGAGTTGCGGCAGTCCATCTGGTAGCTCTGCCGGTCGCCCTCGGTGGGGGCGGAGTCCGCCGCCTCGCGGAACGGCCCGAAGTAGGCGGAGGCGTACTTGGCGGAGTAGGCGAGCAGCGCCACGTCGGGGAAGCCCTCGGCGTCGAGCGCGTCGCGGATGGCGGCCACGCGCCCGTCCATCATGTCCGACGGGGCCACCACGTCGGCCCCGGCGCGGGCGTGGCTGAGCGCGGTCTCCACCAGCGGCCGGAGCGAGGCGTCGTTGTCCACGCGCCCGCCCGCCCCCAGCACCCCGCAGTGGCCGTGGTCGGTGTAGGCGCAAAGGCACACGTCGGTCATCACCACGAGGTCGTCGCCGAACGCCTGCTTGAGGCGGGCCACGGCCCTTTGCACCGCGCCGCCTGGGTCCTGCGCGGCGCGCCCGTCCGGGGACTTCGCGCCCGCCGGCGGCTGGCCGAAGAGGAGCACCGCGCGGATGCCGAGGGCGAGGTCCGCCTCCACCTGGCGGCGCACCGTCTCCACGCCCATGCGGGCGATGCCGGGCATGGAGGAGATGGGCTCCTCGCCCTCGTCGGCGGGCAGCACGAAGTGCGGGAGGACGAAGCGGTCCGGCGAGAGGCCGGTCTCCGCCGCCAGGTCCCGGATGGCCCCGGTGCGGCGGAGCCGCCGCGGCCGGATCCGCTCCGGCGCCGTGATCGTCAGGTCGCGCATCGCATGGCCTCCAGGAGTCCTTGCAGGCTGGGACGGGGCGCCTCTCCCGCGACCGCGAGGCCCGCGCCGCGGGCGGCCCTGGTCGTGGCGGGGCCGATGGTGAACACGGCGGGCGCGGCGCCGGTCTCCGGCTCCACCCGGTTGACGAAGCCCGCGACTGCCGAGGGGCTCGCGAGGAACACGGCGTCCGCGCCGAGGGCGGAGACGGCGGTCTTCGGGGCGTCCCCCGGCGCGGGCGGCGCGGCGGGGGCCGTCCGGTACACCTCCAGCCGCACGCACGCGCGCGGGGGAGGGGCGCCGAGCCTCCTTTGGAGCGCGCGGCTCGCGTTCTCCGCCACCGCGAGCAGGGTGCGGCCGTCCGGTTCCAGCATGGGTTCGAGTATATCGGCGAGGGAGGCCGCGGTGCCGCCGGGGCTCACCAGGTCCACGCGCCCGAGCGCGGCGCGGGCGGCGGCGGCGGTGGCGGGGCCGACCGCCGCCACCCCGGCCGCCGCCGGCAGGCGCGCGCCGCCGCCGAGCGTGGCGAACGCCGCCACCCCGCGCCGGGAGGTGAACGCGAGCCAGCGCGGCGCGCGCGCGAGCTCCGCGGCGAGCCGGGCGCGCAGCCGGGGGGTGTCGATGAAGCGGCACTCGATGCAGGGGAAGACCACGGGCGCCGCGCCCAGCGCCTGGAGCCGCTTCGCCCAGGCTGTGCAGTCCTCGCGCGCGCGGGTGAGGAGGATGCGCCGCCCCGCGAGGCCGCCGCCGTTCACGCTTCCCCGGCCTCGAGCCCGTGCCACAGCGCTTCGGCGAGGCGCATCGGATCGGCGCCCCGCCGCGTCTCGCATCGCACCTCCCCCCGCCGCTCCACCATGACGGTCATGATGCTCTCGCCGCCGCCGTTGCCGCCGGTCGGCCGGCACCAGGCGCCGAAGGCGAGGTCGCAGCCGCCCTCCAGACGCCCGAGCAGGTCCCGCTCGGCGTCCACCGCGCGGTGGGCGGCGGGGTCGTCGAGAGGGGCGAGGGCGCTCCGCGCGCCGTCGTCGTCCCGGCGGCATTGCAGCGCGAGCGTGCCCTGGGCCGGTGCGGGCACGAACACGCCGGGGTCGAGACGGATGACGGCCAGCCCGTCGAGGGAGAAGCCGGAGGCGCCCGCGCGGGACGCGGCGGCATGGGCGGGTGCATCGGTGGGTGCGGGCGCATCGGCGGGGGCGTGGACGGAGGCGATGGCAGCGTCGGAGCCGGGCGTGGCCGGGGGGGCGTCGGAGGCGGCGCGCAGCCGCTCGACACCTGCGGCGGCGAGGACGATGGCATCGCACGCGCCCTCGCGCAGCCGCCGCAGGCGGGTCGGCACGTTCCCCCGCAACGGCTGCGGGCGGAGGTCCGGGCGGAAGTGCCGCAGCCACGTCTGCCGCCGCACCGAAGAGGTGCCGATGCGGGCGCCGGCCGGCACGGGCGGCAACCCCTCCGGCCCCCCGTCGTCGGCAGCCCTCTCGCCGCCTGCGGCTCCGGCAGCGCCGCCATCGTGCGTGCCGGGTTCGCCGCGCACGATCAGCACGTCCGCCGGGTCCATCCGGGGCGGCACCGCCGCCACCGTCAGCCCGGCGGGCGAGGCAGTGGGGAGGTCCTTGCAGGAATGCACGGCGACGTCGATGGCGGAGTCGATGAGGGCGCGCTCGATCTCCCGCACGAACACGCCCTGCGGGCCGATGGAGGCGAAGGACGGGGCGTCGGAGCGGTCGCCGGCGGTGGCGATGACCACCAGCTCGGTGTCGTGGCCCGCCTCGTGCAGGCGCGCCGCCACGGCGCCGGCCTGGATGCGGGCGAGAAGGGAACCGCGGGTGCCGATCCGCAACTTCACCTGCCCGCCGCCTTCCAGTTCCGCAAGGCCCTGCCCACCCGCGGGCGCATCCTAGCACGCCCCCCGCGCGGAAGCCGGTCCGCACCGGGCCGCGCCCGGCCCTTGGGGATACCGCCCCGCGCATGGGCGCCTTCGTCCGCTGCTACCATGGCTCCGAACGCAAGCGCGCGCGCGTCGGCGTCCAGCGGTTCGCACTCGGGCGCGCCACTCGGGTCGAGGCGAAGATGACCAGGCTCCGTTCGACGCTCGCCGTCCTGCTCGCAGCCGCGGTGCTTGCCGCCGTGCTCGCCTACAACGTGTTCACCGCCGCCACGGCTCCGGACGCGGACGG